>NZ_LS483470.1:3860000-3976274 GCF_900478135.1 Leminorella richardii | reverse complement strand
GCTGAATTCTGTGGCAGGTAATTCATCTTGCAGTCGGGCAAGGCACTGCTGCCAAAGAGAAAGTGACACGGCGGACTCCACTCGAACAAAAAATCAATAACCAAAGGTAAAGTAAAAGAAGCAGACCTTTCCCGCTTCGATCCTTTACCGCGAATAGTCTACGGCCTGACGTTATGATGAACGACGCCGACAGACGCACAAGGATCCGGATGCAGGATCCGTCTCCCTCTAGTGCGCCAACGGGCGCGTTTTTCGGCATCCATAGATAATAGCGTAAAGCGCAAAAGAGATCTTCTCTATCTCACCGCAAGATCGTCTATTTATCCACAGGCTCCGGCAGTTTACCTGAATAAATCCACCGAGTGTCCACTTAGATCAAAAAGTTACGACATAAACGTGGAAAGGGCTCCCACCGGAGCCCGAAGGGGGAATTCTACGCCGGGTTGCCTCTAGAAAGCAACAATTGCCCTGTGGATAACCCCCAATGCACCGCTCGGCTTCAGGCAAAAAAGGATCTCAATAATTTGCTCAGGATCGCAGCAGGATCCTTGCCATTTTTCAAGGAGGCCGTATAATCCACAGCCCTACTTGTGGTGCGTATCGTTTTTCGAACCCGTCCGTTTATCGGCACTTTCGCCCTGTTTTACCCGGCGGCAGCTTCTGGTATCGGCATAAAGGTTCTGAAGACCGTAGTGACGACTGCGAGTTTTTAAACGAAGGCAAGCGTTCTGAATTGACTCGGGGCTGTACAATTTATACAATCCCGCCTCTTTATACGTTGTGAATGAGGCATCGGTCGTTTTCAGGTCGAGCAGCCAAACGCATTGTTCAGTGATAATTAAGATTTAGGTAGAGATCGCCATGAAACGCACTTTTCAACCGTCCGTATTAAAGCGTAACCGTGCACACGGTTTCCGCGCTCGTATGGCCACCAAGAACGGCCGTCAGGTTTTAGCCCGTCGCCGCGCTAAAGGCCGCTCTCGCTTAACTGTTGCCGGTTAATCGAGTTAACCATCTGTGTGGTTAAGCTTAAGCTAGCATTTCCCAGGGAGTTACGTTTGTTAACTCCCGGTAATTTTTCGTTTGTTTTTCAACAGCCACAGCGCGCTGGTTCCCCCCAAATCACTATCCTTGGCCGACTCAATACGTTGGGACATCCACGTCTTGGTCTAACCGTCGCCAAAAAACACGTCAAGCGAGCTCATGAACGTAATCGAATCAAGCGCCTTACCCGCGAGAGTTTTCGTTTGCGTCAGCATGACCTGCCGGCGATGGACTTTGTCGTCATAGCCAAAAAAGGGGTTGGCGATTTGGATAACCGTGCACTGGCTGAAACTCTGGACAAGCTATGGCGTCGTCATCGTCGGCCGGTGCCCGGCTGCTGATTATGTTGATACGAGGTTATCAGCTTTTCATTAGCCCGTTACTGGGACCGCACTGTCGGTTCAGGCCGACCTGCTCTCAGTACGGAATTGAGGCATTGCGCAGGTTTGGCATGCTGAAAGGGAGTTGGTTGACAATCAAACGCGTATTAAAATGCCATCCTTTACACGAAGGTGGCGACGATCCGGTTCCGCCTAACAATACTGACCATAAATAGAGAACATGACCAATGGATTCTCAACGTAATCTACTTCTTATCGCTCTGCTGTTTGTTACCTTCATGATCTGGCAGACGTGGGAAACGGATAATGCGCCAAAGCCGCCGGCTCCACCCGTGGCCCAGCAAACGACCGGCTCCAACCAGTCTGAGCTGGCAGCAGGTGAAGGCAGCCATATCACCGTAAAAACTGACGTTCTGTCTCTCGTCATCAACACCCGCGGTGGCGACATTCAGGAAGCCGATCTGCTGGCCTATCCAGATACCCTGGGTTCAAACAAGCCATTCAGACTGCTGGAAAGCGCACCGGACTTCTCTTATCTGGCTCTAAGCGGCCTGGTCGGTCGCGACGGTCCGGACAATCCGGCTAACGGTACTCGTCCTCTGTTCACCACAGAGCAAGACGTCTTCGAACTGGCTGACGGTCAGGATACGCTAAGCGTTCCTATGACCTACACCGACAGCCGCGGCGTGAAGTACACAAAAACCTTTATCTTCAAGCGCGGCAACTATGCGGTCGACGTTGACTATACCGTCAACAACGAAGCCCAGCAGCCTCTTGAAGTGGTTCTCTTCGGCCAGCTTAAGCAAACGGCCCAACTGCCAAAAGAACGCGATAACGGCAGCAGCAACTTTGCGCTGCACACCTATCGCGGCGGCGCCTACTCGTCTAGCGACACCAAGTATAAAAAGTACGGCTTTGACGACATGGCAGATCAGGATCTGAAGCTGGAAACGAAAGGCGGCTGGATCGCGATGCTTCAGCAGTACTTCGCCACAGCATGGATCCCGAACAAAGCGGGTGACAACACCTTCTTCACCACCAAAGGTAAAGACGGTCTGTCCTCTATCGGCTTTAGAAACGCACCGGTTATCGTTGCTTCTGGCGCAACTGAACACCTCAGCGCCAAGCTGTGGGTCGGCCCTGAGCTTCAGGCACAAATGGCGGAAGTCGCTGAGCACTTGGATCTGACTGTAGACTACGGCTGGCTGTGGTTCCTTTCCCAGCCGCTGTTTAAACTGCTGAAGTTCATCCAGAGCTTCGTCGGCAACTGGGGCTTCTCTATCATCGTCATTACCTTTATCGTGCGCGGTATCATGTACCCGCTGACGAAGGCGCAGTACACCTCGATGGCGAAGATGAAGCTGCTGCAGCCTAAACTGCAGGCTATGCGTGAGCGCATCGGTGACGACAAGCAGCGCATGAGCCAAGAAATGATGGCGCTGTATAAAGAAGAGAAAGTTAACCCGCTGGGCGGCTGCTTCCCTCTCATCATCCAGATGCCTATCTTCCTCGCGCTGTACTACATGCTGATGGGCTCTATTGAGCTGCGTCATGCGCCGTTCGCACTGTGGATCCACGACCTGTCCGCACAGGACCCGTACTACATTCTGCCTCTGCTTATGGGCGGCACAATGTTCATGATCCAGAAGATGTCACCGACACCGGTCACCGATCCGATGCAGCAAAAGATCATGACCTATATGCCGGTTATCTTCACGGTCTTCTTCCTGTGGTTCCCATCAGGTCTGGTGCTGTACTATATCGTCAGTAACCTGGTAACCATTATCCAGCAGAAGCTGATTTATCGCGGTCTGGAGAAGAAGGGTCTGCATCAGCGCACCAAGAAAGAGAAGAAAGCTTAATTCTCGCGCATCGCAGTCACTAAAGAGGAAAAGGCGGTCACAGTGACCGCCTTTTTTATATCTCCCCAGCTAAAAACAGTGTAAACATTCACTCACTAAACGAGTAAACAGAGAGCTCAGCATGAACAGTACCGATACCATCGTTGCCCAAGCCACCCCGCCGGGACGCGGCGGCGTAGGCATTCTGCGCGTGTCAGGCCCACAGGCGGCCGCTGTTGCACAGGAAGTGCTGGGCAAGCTTCCTAAGGCTCGCTATGCCGACTATCTGCCGTTTCGCGACGCAGAAGGCCAAGTGCTCGATCAGGGTATCGCGCTGTACTTCCCCGGCCCCAATTCGTTTACCGGTGAAGACGTGCTGGAGCTTCAGGGCCACGGCGGCCCGGTTATTCTGGATTTACTGCTCAAGCGTATTTTGGCCATTTCCGGCCTGCGCATCGCCAACCCCGGTGAATTTTCTGAACGCGCTTTTCTTAACGACAAGCTGGATCTCGCGCAGGCAGAAGCCATCGCCGACCTGATTGACGCCAGCTCTGAGCAGGCTGCGCGCTCGGCGGTCAACTCTTTACAGGGTGCGTTTTCCAATCGGGTTCACCAGCTTGTGGAAGCGCTTACTCACTTACGCATCTATGTTGAAGCCGCCATCGACTTTCCTGACGAAGAGATCGACTTTTTATCCGACGGGAAAATCGAGGCTCAGCTTAATCAGGTCATTGCCGAGCTTAACGGCGTTCGGGCCGAAGCCCGACAGGGCAGCCTGCTGCGTGAAGGCATGAAAGTGGTGATCGCGGGTCGCCCCAACGCCGGTAAGTCGAGCCTGCTCAACGCGCTGGCTGGTCGTGAAGCGGCTATTGTCACTGACATCGCGGGCACTACTCGCGACGTGCTGCGCGAGCATATCCATATCGACGGCATGCCGCTGCACATTATCGACACAGCGGGGCTGCGGGAAGCCAATGATGAAGTTGAACGCATCGGCATTGAGCGCGCCTGGCAGGAAATCGATCGGGCTGACCGCGTACTGTTTATGGTGGACGGCACCACTACTGACGCCACCGCGCCGGAGGATATCTGGCCCGAGTTTACTGCCCGCCTGAATCCAAGCGTTCCCATTACCGTAGTGAGAAACAAGGCCGATCTCACCGGAGAGCAGCTGGGGCTAACGACAGTGAGCAGCCACTCACTTATACGCCTGTCGGCTCGCACCGGCGAGGGCGTACAGGCGCTTCGCGACCACCTGAAGGCCAGTATGGGCTTTACCAGCAGCACCGAGGGTGGCTTCCTCGCCCGCCGCCGCCACCTGCAGGCACTGGAAACCGCAGCAGAGCATCTCGATCGGGGAATGGAACAGTTAGTAAGCGCTCGCGCCGGTGAACTGCTGGCGGAAGAGCTAAGGCAGGCACAGCAAAGCTTAAGTGAGATTACTGGGGAGTTTACGTCTGACGATCTTTTGGGGAGGATTTTTTCTAGTTTTTGTATTGGGAAATAGGCACTACTCGCTATTTATCCTTTTTTACTCAACAGGAACACGGGATTTCTTCTAGGTAAAAAGGCACCAAAAAACTTTAGAAAATAAATAGTTCTATACAATAAAAAACGTTTCACCACTAATAAACGTAATGATGATATAAGGATTTTTCACCATGTTGCGCATTGTTTCTATATGCATCGTGTTTATTCTGGCTGCCTGCTCTTCTTCGCCTCAAAGGCAAATAGACTCTCAATCGCTCATTCCCGTTTGTGTAAGCTGGGATAAAAAGCGTTGTGGGCTATTAGACCGCAGAGGCACACCGGTTACTGCACCTGATTATAGAAACCTCTTCAACCAATCAGATATCTGGATTGGTGAGCGTCTAACGGGAGGAAGCGATATTTTTGATCTTAACGGTCGCCTTTTGGGAAATATCGCCTCTGGAGATGCTGATAAAGTTAAAAATGGCATATTACGCGTATTAGTAAATTTCGAGGAAAAATACTACCGTTATGACGGTTCCAGTATTCCAGCTGATAGTCCTCAACTCTACGATATTCTAAATAGTCCAGCAAAGCGCCTGCAAAAAACACATATATCCAAGGCTTCCGGAGCATTAAGCTATATCGATGAATTTCATAATGGCTTTGCTGAAGCTCACACAGGCGATTGGCAGCACCGCGACATAGCAACAAGAAAAATAGCCCTCATTGATGAAACAGGAAAAATGACGACTCCGTTAATATCAGGTCATCGCATGTTTTGGGTCTTTGACAATAAGTGGCTTATGTGGACTAAAGATACTGGCTACTTCTCCATTTACGATCTTATTGACACCAGTGGTAATGTACTAATACAAGACATATCTATGCCTTCAAAAGATCACGAAATTGGCATTACGCCTTTCTCTCAGGGGAATAAATGTGGCGTGTTAAATCTGGATACATTACAAGAAACCCTCATTCAATCAGATAACTGCCTCAACGCTGGCGGATTCAGCGACGGTGTCGTCTGGATATCGGGGCGTCAAGGCAACAATCGCTATTCAGCAAAAACATGGCTTTTAGTGAATACACAGGGGCAAATCTTGTTTGAAGGCGACTATCGTCGCCCGTCAAAGTTTCATCACGGTTTTGCCATCGTTGAAAATCACGACGGCAAAGTTGGAATAATCAATCAAAAAAATAACGCTATTTTTCCTTTTAAATACAAAGAAATTAAAACGCCTTGGCTAACAAAAAGGGAAGAAGAAAATTTCAGCGACGTATGGTGGTTCACTGAAGAAGCAGAATCAAAAACACTACGGCTAATGAATAGCGATCGCCAGCTGATTGCAAAAATACAAAAGAATGTCATTCAGAAAAAAGGACAACCCTGTAGCGGATATAGTAACGGTATCGATATTATAACTAACTCCAAGGGTGAGCCCCTGTGGGAAAAGGAGCGCCTTGAAGCCTGCCAGCGTTAAGATCTGCCACCTTATAGTAAAAGGGCGGTGTTCAACACCGCCCTCTATCAAAAATTGGGACGACCAAACCCGTTCAGAGCAATTGCTAATATTGTTCAGCCTCTAATCGAAGAGTTTACGCCCAAGACTTTACTGGGTAGTATCTATTCAAACTCCGATTGGAAAATCGCATTGCCATCAGGCTTTCCTAACGCTTTTCTCTCTGGTCCGAAAAATGGAATTTAACCGCATGTCCCTCTACCGCATCAACAAAAGTACCCTCGTCTCGTTTACTCTGCTTTGCCTAACCGCCTGCTCGCTGCCGGAGAAACAGGACAGCAGGGCAATCGACTCCCAGTCACTCATTCCGATATGCGTTAACTGGGGGCAATACGCCTGTGGGTTGATAAATCGAAGCGGTGAGTCCGTTGCTCCCCCGATTTATCGTTCCCTTTACAACCAGTCCGACGTTTGGATTGGCGAGCGCAGCGATGGAAAAACTGACGTGCTTGACCTTCAGGGCAGGTCGCTAGGGCAAATCGACGGTTCAAATATCCATAAGCTCGGCGACGGTATACTCATCGACTTTAACAAGCACTTTTACCGCTACGATGGAACAGAGATTTCTTTAAAAAACAGCCAGGTGAGACTCATTGGTTCAATGTCTGAGGAGCTTATCAGCGCCTTCGGTCTAGACGAACGCCAAAAATATAAATCAGGCTATGTGGATATGAACCTGCAGTGGGTTATTCCTCCCACATATAATTCGGTGGGCGATTTTCATCAGGGTTTTGCAGAAGCCTTTGTCGGCGATCAGGATCACCGGAAAATCACTCTCATTGATAAAACCGGAAAAATGCGTACACCGCTAATACCCGGTATACGACTGTTTTGGCTGTACGACAACAAGTGGCTACGCTGGACGGGAAAACCCTTTAAGGAAAAATCAGACCTGATTGACACTACCGGTCAGGTTCTTATCAGCGATATTTATACGGCAATTAATGAAAAAGGTATCCGCATCGTTCCCTACTCTCAGGGAGGGGAAAGTGGTCTGCTGGATCTTGAAACGCTGAAAAAAAATCCTATTCCATTAGCTGACTACAACTATTCCACCAATTTTAGCGACGGCGTGCTCTGGATGTCAGGGAAAAAGAGTAATAGCCCCCATTCACCGAAAAGCTGGCTGCTCGTTAATCAGCAGGGGCAAACGCTGTTCGAGGCCAGCTATCGCTATCCGTCACCGTTCTATCAAGGATTTTCCGTCGTGCTAGACCACAACGGCGATTACGGCGTTATTGATAAAAACAACCGCATCGTGTTTCCGTTTGAATATAAAGATATTCAAACGCCGTGGCTAACCTGGGCGCAAACGCCAAACTTCGGCGACGTATGGTGGTTAACGAAGAAGAGTACACCGGATGCCCAGCAGCTGATGAACAGCAGCGGAAAATTGATAGCCACCGTGCAGCATCGTGTAGTGCAGAAAAAGGGTGAGCCATGCGGCAGATATACCAACGGCATTGAAATCGTTACTAACGCCAAGGGCAAACGGTTGTGGGAAAAGGAGCGGCTTGAGGCCTGTCAACGCTAGCGATACAGCATCACGGTGCTTTAGCGCCGTATTCTCCCAAGAGAGAATTTCTGAGTAAACGATACGTTATGGAAACATAGGGTTAAATGAAAAGCACTGTCTCGCCACTCTTCATTCGCAATGAGACAGTCATACTGATAACTATAAGAATTTTCTATTTATTTTTACAATAAAATTCACGCTTTCGCTTACAAACCTCACACTATCCGAGTCGTTATTAGTAAGACATGAATTATATAGAATAAAAAATATCTTTTATCTATATACATATGCATAACTTAAAGCGATCTATTTGAATATATTAACTAGTCGCATAAATAATTTAAATAAAACACACTTCGTCAATCATCCTTGTAATTTAACTCTCCTGAGGTAAAATCATCAACCTCCAAAAGTAGTCACCGCAACATAATCAATATTTAAAAACGACGTCATTAAGGAAAGGACAACATGGACAGAAGTAAATACTCACAAAAATGGCAGGATCGCTTCGCATTTTTCGATCAGCACGGTGCACCAAATACTCCTGAGTTTAAAGCCGCACTAAAGGCAGAAACGTTTGGCCGCCGCATTCTTTTCAACATGAACATCATCGCGTTCTTCTTCGGCTTCATCTATTTCTTTGTGTTGGGTCTGTGGAAAAAGAATCTGGTGCTGGCAGCTATCGCTATTGGCGTTGGTTTAGTTCTTGGCATTATTGAAGTAGCGACTGGTTTCTATCTACCGCGCGGCGCAGATATGGGCATTAACTTTGGCCTAGCCATGATGTGGGGCATAACGGCTAACTACGCCTACTATCTGAAAGAAGTAAAAGGCCTAGACGGCTGGAACCCGTTTGAAGGTATGCGGTTAGTCTAAGACGCTATCCAGTAGAGCAACAATAAAACTCGCGATCGGCGAGTTTTATTGTTTTTATCAATCACCATATAAAAACAGCGTATTTAAAATACTCTATAAAAAAGATAAAAATAAATTAATAGAGAGCCATATAATATAAATTCACTCTTTTCCTCTATTATTAACACTCTTTTTACTTTTTTATCATAGCCGCTATTTCAGCCCTATTCACCACGAAACGTGTTTATCGCCCGCACGTTTGCCGCCTTAATCAATCATTTTCCGAGTGCTAGTATCCCTGCTATCTCTCCGGCTATTTCTTCTATCTTTTTTTGTTTTAACCACGTAATGGATAGAGACTATGAAAAAATACATAAAAATACTCATACCGTTCCTTGCAGCACTGCTCATTAGCCTACTCCCTGTACCTACTGGTCTACAGCCTCACGCCTGGTACTTCTTCGCCATTTTCTGCGGATGTATCATCGGGCTGATTTTCGAACCGCTGCCGGGTGCAGTTATTGGCCTTATCAGCGTCGTCGCCGTTGCCCTGCTGGCTCAGTACGCGCTTTTCTCACCAGAACAGCTGGCCGCGCCGAAGTTTAAATGGCCAGATAAGGCGCTGTCATGGGCGATTTCCGGCTTTTCCAACACCACCGTCTGGCTGATCTTTGGCGCCTTCATGTTCGCCATGGGCTACAGCAAGACCGGACTAGGTCGGCGAATAGCCCTGTGGCTCGTCAAAGCGCTAGGTAAGCGAACGCTCACTCTGGGCTATGCCATTATGCTGTCCGATGTATTGCTGGCCCCCTTTACGCCATCAAACACGGCTCGCAGCGGCGGCATTATCTTCCCCATCATCAGCAACCTGCCTCCGCTATACGACTCAAAGCCAAACGATCCGAGCATGAAGCGCATCGGCACCTATTTAATGTGGGTTGCCATTGCTTCCACTTGCGTCACCAGTACGCTGTTTATGACTGCATTAGCCACCAACACCCTCTCAATTGGCCTGGTAGAAAGCATTACCGGCATACGTCTAAGCTGGGGTGAATGGTTCTCCGTCACGGCTCCTGCAGGTATTTTACTGCTGCTGCTGGTACCACTGCTGAGCTATTGGCTCTGTCCACCTGAAATCAAACAGGGTAACTCTATCCCTGACTGGGCAGCGGCAGAGCTAAAGGCGATGGGCAAAATAAGCCGTAACGAAGTGATGCTGCTGGTTGCCGTATTCTGCGCCCTGCTTCTATGGATTATTGGCGGCGCGTTTATCGCCGCGGCCATGGTGGGATTACTGGTACTCGCAGTCTTACTGATATTCGACGTCGTCAAGTGGAGCGACGTTATCGCGAATACAACCGCCTGGAGCACGCTGGTGTGGTACGCCACCCTGATGTCCATGGCGGACGCCCTGAAAAATGTCGGCTTCGTTGTGTGGTTTGGCGGCGTGATGTCCTCTCATATGCAGGACGTTTCACCGACAGTCGCCATGCTGCTGTTGACCTGCATTTACTACTTCCTGCACTACCTGTTCGCCAGTTCCGCAGCGCACGCTACAGCACTGTTGCCGGTCATCCTCGCCGTTGCGGCCAGCATGCCGGGTATTGATATGCGTCTGTTTGTTCTGCTACTGCTGCCGGTCGCAGGCCTGATGGGCATTATCACCCCTTATGGAACAGGGCCAAGCCCGGTTTACTTCGGCGGCGGCTACCTGCCCAGTGCCCTCTGGTGGAAGCTGGGGGCTATTTTCGGCGTCCTCTTCCTGGTCGTCTGGCTGGCAGTAACGCTACCGTGGCTGTCGTTCTTACAGGGCTGATAGCGCAGCACCTATAAAGCAAAAGGCCCGTCGGTTAACCGACGGGCCTTTTCTATTTATCTGATGCCTACCTGATACTGTAACCTACCTTGACTTCAGCGCACTCAGCACCCGGCGAGCAAACATCACACATACGATAGCGAACACCGCTAGACCAAGGAGCTGCTCAACGATGCCTGAATCGCCGAATATCGGCGTCAGCCATGACGTTATTGCTAAAGGCGCATCGCTACCGCCGTTGCTGATGCTGATAACAATCAGTACCGCCAGCGCAACACCGACCAAGCTTTCACCTACGATAAGGCCAGAAGCAACCAGTGCTCCTTTACGTTCAACCGGCTTGTACAGCTCATTAAAGTCAGCATTTTGCGCCTTCGCACGCCTTTTCACCTGTGAAGACACCACCCAAGACAGCACGGCACCAATAATCAGCGGTGCTGTAATGGCAGGAGGAAGATAGATCCCCATCCCGACGGCCAGCGCAGGAATGCGCAACTTGCTGCCGCTTTTGGCCAGCAGAATATCAATAGCAATCACCGCAGCGCCGACGGCCAGACCGATAAGGATCATCGTCCACTCAAGCTCATGGGAAAAAATGCCCTTAGCGATAGTGGTCATCAGCGTCGCCTGCGGCGCAGCCAGCACTTGGCTCGGATCCATATTTGGGCGAGGCGTAGCCCCTGCAAAGCCGTAAGCGTTATACAGCACTTCCAGCACCGGGGAGATAACCGCCGCGCCGACAATACAGCCAATCAATAGTGCAACCTGCTGACGCCACGGCGTCGCCTTCACAAGATAGCCAGTTTTCAGATCCTGTAGGTTATCGTTAGAAATCGTGGCAATCGCCAAAACAGCACTGGTGGTAAAAATCGCCAGCGCGGTGGCAAAGTTAGTACCCTGCGGGGTTTCCAGCATGCCGTTCAGGCCGCCTAAGAACAGCAGCAGAAGCGAAATCACGGTAATGGCGATAATACCGATACCGGAGATTGGGCTGGCAGAAGAGCCGACTAGGCCGGCCATATAGCCACAGGCTGCCGCCACCATAAAGCCAACCAGGAAGGCAAAAATAACCGACGCCAGCACCAGCCCCCAGGCGACCGTTTGCGACAGGCCGCTATCGGCAACAAACGAGTAAAACGTGCCGACAAGCACCAGAAACATCACTACGCTGATAAGCAACACGATTTTCGGCGACAGGTCTAACTCCGTTCTTGGAATAGCCGTTTCACCGCTTTTCACGTTCAGAGCCCGCAGTGAAGTGCGCATGCCCTCGATGATAGGCTTAACCAGCATCAACAGCGTCCAGATTGCGGCAATAGCCAGCGTGCCCGCACCGATAAAGCGCACGTTGTTTTTCCAAAGCCCCATGGCAAAACTGCCGATAGAGGCTCCCTCAGGCAAGTCGGTTCCCGCACTTAACACCGGAACCGCGATACCCCAAGCAATCAGAGTACCGATAAGGATAGCAATACCCGCGGCAATACCAATCAAATAGCCCGCACTCAGCAGCGCCAAAGAAAAGCCAACGGGGATCTGAAAAATAGCCTTCCCCTGAATGAACCAGTAGCTGGCGCTATCTGACAGCACGCGCAGCCCGTTGGTGGCAAAGCTGACAATAGAGGCAATAAAGCCACCAAAAAGAATATCGCGAAAGCCGCTGTCTTTTTCCTCTCCCTCACTAGAATGGGAAGCGCTTACCAGCCTGTCGTTTTCGTCGATATAGTCATCACAGCCCGCTTTTAAAATTTCCGCAGCGGCAACGCCTTCCGGATAGGGAAGCTTGCTTTTGACTACCATCGCATGGCGCAAAGGAATAGAGAACACTACCCCCAGCATCCCACCGGCAGAGCAAATAAACAGCGTCTGCCAGAACGGAAAGCTGTTCCAGTAGCCAATCATTAAAAGCCCGGGCAGGATAAAGATTACTGATGACAGAGTACCGGCCGCCGAGGCCTGCGTCTGCACCATATTATTCTCTAAAATGTTGGAATGAGAGAAAAAGCGCAGCACTGCCATAGAGATAACGGCGGCAGGAATGGCGGATGAAAAGGTCAGCCCAACCTTTAGCCCTAAATAAACGTTTGATGCGGTAAATACCACGGTAATCAGCGCACCGATGATAATCCCGCGGAGCGTAAGCTCTCGAATATGAGATGTATTTTCCATATGATTCATGCTGTTAATTTGCTAACGTTATTTTTTATGCGGCACAAAGCGCGTTTGTGCCCGCACTATAAGTATTGGACAAATCAATATTGTATTGATTTGAATGAGGCTGATTATAGCGGAAAATAACCAATCGGATGCTAAAAATTTAAGGAAAACAAGCATAACACGCTAGTTATTTCGAGAATTTTTTGTCACATATTGTTGAGAACAGCGTCTCTATAAAACAATATATTAAAGTGTGCTCAATAATTTAAAAAAGAATCATTGAGTTAACGCTCTAAATATTCACTCTAGCCTAAACGCGTCAGTACCACGCCCACAACAATCGTCAAACCTGCCAATATGCGCATGCGGCTTAAAGGCTCCTTTAGCCACCACACCGAAATCACCATAGCAAACAGCACGCTGCTTTCACGCAGCGCCGCCACCAGCGCTATCGGTGCCTGACTCATAGCCCAAATAACAATTCCGTAAGACAGCAAAGACATTGTGCCGCCAATAAGCCCCGGCCTCCACTGGCGCGCAAGCTTAGGCAGAGCCGACGATCGATAGCGAATAAACAGGATAAACAGCATCACCACGCCGTTAATGGCAAACAGCCACAGGGTGTAGGCAACAGGATTGAGGCTAGCGCGCGAACCGGCGCCGTCTGACAGGGTATAGCTGGCGGTAAACATGGCAGTAATCAGCGCGTACAGCAGCGTCTGCCCGCTCATTTTTACGGCGCTTTTTCGCCCCGCTAGCGCCATCATCAATACTCCACTCACCAGCAATCCAGCACCCACCATGCCTAACAGCGGCGGCACTTCATGCAAGATAAGCCAGCTCAGCAGCGCAGCCAGCATCGGTGCACTGCCGCGAGCGATAGGATATACCTGTCCCAGATCGCCGCTGGCATAGGCTCGGCTCAAAAACAGGCAGTAGCCGGTATGAAACAGCATCGACAGTGCGAGCCACGGCAAAGACGCCACAGACGGCATGCCGAAAAAAGGCAAACAGACAGCAGATACCAGCCCCGAAAAAATCGCCACCAGCGCTACGCCCAGAAAGCGGTCTTCACCGAATTTAACTATCGCGTTCCACCCTGCGTGAAGCAGAGCGGCAGCGAGAACGGAAAGAAAGAGCAGGGTGGTCATCGGCGTGTCCGTCTAATAGCGTGTTTTTCCTTACGCCATGATAGCCAACAAATTGTCGACAGGCTATGAACGCGTTGGACTAAAAGCGCAAACGCAGCACCGGAGGTGTAAGACTATAATCCTGCTGAACCTGCCGTAAAAACAGTTCAGCAATCTTGGCTAGGGTTGCATAAAGCGGGCTGATTTTGTTATCCGCCAGCTTTTCCAAATAGCGATAGGCCCACGGCAGCAGGTGCTGTTCCAACAGCGTCGTTGCCGCACTGGCGCGACCGGATTCCAGCAGCTGAGCCGTTGCCAGCAGCATCAGGCCAAACTGGTCTTCCGGCTGGCAGACATCCGACACAAAGTTGATGCCGTACTGAGCCAAAAAGCGACGATAGTCGAGGGTCGTTTCCCCCATCAGCAGATTATCTTTATCCAGATAGACCGATCCCCACGGCGGTGCAACCATCTCTCCCTGACCTTCAAACAGCGAGGAAAACTGCCAAACCGCATCGTCCCGCTCAGGCAAAGAAAAGGATTCACACATCTGTTCTATCTTCTGCTTATCCCATCCGTCATAGCATTCGCTCAGGGCATTCAGCTCAGTCAAAAGCGTCCAGATACGATCGTCATCCGGTGAGTAGTAAAACAGCGAACCGAGGATCCTCGGCATCAACGCAACAGGTTTTTCCATGGGTATTCGTACTCGACTTTATGATGAAAGGCCCGCATCAGCGGGCCTTTACGACAGCTACATGGTGATAAACCACAGATTATAAAACGCAACGCGCCCCGCCAGTTCAGCTGCGATCGCCAGTAGAGCGACAAGCGCCAAAACGGCTCTGTTATTCAGGCGACCGATAAACGTCATCATACAGAACGCCAGCACCACAACCAGCAGCGCCATCTGGGCGGTAAACCAGGTTTCCTGCGCCTGCACCAGCCGCTCGTTGGCTGCCGCCAGAGCATCGATATACCCAGAGCGCAGCGCCAGTGACAGCCCAGCACCCAGAGCACCGAACAGCGCACCCAGTCGAACAGCACCAAGCGCAGCCGCGATAATGCCACCACACACGGGCGCAGTCAGCACCATCACCAGAGTAGTATAACCGTTTTGCCAAGTCGCCACCGTTTCAAGCTGATACACTCTCGGTATCATCGCGATGAAGACAATGCCCAACAGCACAGCAATACCCGCCAGCGCGTTAAACACCCCTGAACATCCCTTTTTCAGCAGCAGACCGAGCGCAGACAGACCGCCGACCGTGCCAAACAGCGCCGTTGCCAGAATTTCGTTGCTCATCGGCGAACGGCCGATACCGCTAAACGCATTGAGCGCGCGCATCGGCATTCCCAGATGGAACGTACTGCACACTGCGCCAAGCCCAAACAGCACCATCGCGCAAAATAGCCCCACACCAAGCTGGCGGGAGTCTACCTGCGACAGCTTGTGGGCCACGTACAGAATAATAAACGCTCCTGCGCCGGCCTGCGTGAGTACCGTAAAAAAGACAAGTGGTAGTTCATGCATCTTATACCTCCGACGGATTCTGTACGGCACCTTCGGTGTCGCCAATTGGGCGCGCATTCGGGTGCGGTTTAACAATAAGATTAGGCTTAGTCAGGCTTGCTGAAGGCAGCGGCGCCACTTCGTTCGCAGTACCGTACTTCGCACGCAGTTCGCCTATCTCACCAAACTCCAGCGCCCGCTGCGGGCAGGAGTCAACACAGATAGGGGAAAGCCCTTTCTCAACGCGGTCAAAACAGCCGTCACACTTGCTCATCACCTTTTTCACCGGGTCAAACTGCGGTGCGCCGTACGGGCAGCGCAGCTCGCAGTAGCGACAGCCGATACACACTTCCTGATTCACCACGACTAGGCCGTCTTGTGGACGCTTGTGCATTGCGCCAGTCGGGCAACCTACTACACAGGTAGGCTCATCGCAGTGGTTACAAGCGATAGAAAGGTAATAGGAAAAAGCGGTGTTCCGCCATGCGTCCCCCTCTTTTATCCACTCGCCGCCGCCGTATTCATATACGCGACGGAACTTCGGTCCCACATCCAGATCTTTATTATCCTTACAGCTCACCTGACAGGTTTTGCAGCCAGTACATCTGGAGGAGTCAACAAAAAAGCCATATTGCGTCACAGTGAAGCTCCCTTAGATTTTCTTAATATCTACCAGATTGGTGTGTTGCGGATTGCCTTTCGCCAGCGGCGAAGTGCGCAGCGTTGTCAGCGTGTTGATACAGCCGCCGACGTCAATCCCGTCACCGTTGTCCTGAGCCCACGCGCCCTGAGGCACAGCCAGCACTCCGGGTGCAACCCGGTTGGTGACTTTAGCGTGGATCTCAATGACGCCCCGGTCGTTACGGACCTGTACGCGGTCGCGAGACTCAATGCCGCGCGACTTGGCATCCAGTGGGTTAATCCATACTTCATCCGGCACCGCTTCACGAAGCTGTGGGATATTGTGATAGGTGGAATGTGTCCGCCCCTTGGTATGGAAACCGATCATCTGTAACGGATATTTCTTCAGGCCTTCAGTGTCTAGGTGAGACTCCCACGCTGGGCAAAATTCTGGGATCGGCGTGATTTTCTCATCAGCGTCCAGCTCCCACTTGGCAGCGATGTCCGCTAGGCGGGCAGAGTAGATCTCTATCTTGCCTGACGGTGTCTTAAGCGGGTTCGCCTGCGGGTCTTCACGGAAATCAGCAAAGGCGATGCTCTGCTTTTCAGTGGCGATCTGCTGATCGATAACGCCCATGTCTTTCGCGACGCTCCACTCAGGCAGATAGGTACGCTTGGCTTTCACCTCCGCATAGTTTTTCTCAATCCACTGCTGCTGAGTCAGGCCTTCAGTAAACGCTTCCCCCTTACCCAGCGCCGCGGCAATATCCGCGCACATGTCATAGGTACTGCGCACTTCCCACATTGGCTTAACCACTGGCTGCATGGCGATCATGTAGTTGTGAGAGCCAGAAGCGTAGGAGTTATCTACCAGATCGTTTGCTTCCAGATAGCTGGTTTCCGGCAGCAAGAGGTCAGCAAACTTGGCGCTCGGCGTCATGTGGTTGTCGATAACCAAAATGAACTCACACTTGGACTCGTCCGCCAGAATTTTTCTGGTGCGGTTAACATCGCCGTGCTGGTTCAGCAAAGCGTTCCCTGCCTGGTTGAGCATAAACTTGATGCCGGTTTTCAACGCGTCTGCGTCCCGCAGGCCCAGTCTGGTTGGCGTAATGGTTTCCGGCGCATCGATAGCCGTCGTCCACAGGTAGCAAGGAATAGCGGTCTTAATCGGGTTTTTGCCTTCCGGCAGCTTTGGCACACCGTAGGACGTCGCGTACGGCCAGTTGCCGTTGTTGGTGCCAGGGCGACCAAACTGACCGGTCAGCGCTGGCAGGATCTGAATGGCGCGTACAGTTTGCTCACCGTTGGCGTGGCGCTGTGGCCCCCACCCTTGAGCGATATAGCACGCCTTCGCACTGGCAATTTCACGCGCCAGCTGACGAATACGCTCGGCCGGCAGGCCAGTGATTTTCGCCGCCCATTCCGGCGTTTTTTCCGTTTTATCGTCACCGTGGCCAAGGATATAGTCTTTATAGCCCGCATTGGCAGGTGCAGATTCCGGCAGCGTTTGGCTATCAAAGCCGACGCAGTAACGGTTAATCATCGCCTCATCCAGCAGGTTTTCAGCGATAAGCGTGTGGACTATGCCCGCAACCACAGCACCGTCAGTGGTCGGTTTAATCGGCAGCCACTCTGCGTGTTCAGCGATAACCGAATCGGTATAGCGCGGATCGATAACCACCACCTTCGCCTTGGACTGCTCCAACGCGCGGCGCAGCTCTTCAACCTGACCGCCGCCGGACATCCGGGTTTCAGACAGGTTCATGCCGAAGAACACCACTAAGTCAGAATGTTTTACCTGATCAAAATGGCTACCGGCGTAAACACCGTGGGTATACGGCGTCGCAGTGCTGATCTGTGCCGTCGAGTAGGTGTTGTAATACTTCAGAAAGCCGCCGTTCAGGTTCAACAGGCGTTTCCATGCGTTGGTGCCCTGAGTGTGATAATAGGCGCCAGACTGGTAGTTATAGTAAATCGCTTCGTTGCCGTACTTCTCTGTAATTCTGGTCAGCTCTTTGGCAACAATCGCCGTCGCTTCCTCCCAAGAGATGCGCTTAAACTTGCCTTCACCGCGTTTGCCGACCCGCAGCATGGGGTACTTTAATCGGTCTGGGCTATAAACGCGCCAGCGGCTCGAACGCCCGCGCAGGCAGGGGCGGATCTGATGCTCACCGAACACGTCATCGTTTTTGCAGTCTTCCGGTTCGATGCGAACGATGGTGTCATCCTTCACGATCGCCTTCAGCGGGCAGCGGCTGCCACAGTTCACCAAGCAGGCACTGTGGCGTACCGTCTCTTCTCCACCCTTGGCCACCGCGGCCGACTCGGCTACGGCTGTAGCAGAAAAAGGCAGCGAAACAGCGCTGATGGCCGTAACCGCCGCACCAGTTTTAACACTATTTTTCAATAGCGCTCGTCGGGAGATATCCCTGACCAATAAGTCATTCATCTTTTTTGACATAACGCTCGCTCACAAAATAAAACCCACCGCGCTGTACGGCACAGCCGCCCTGACTTTTTACTGAGTAAAAGACCAAAAAAGCGAGATGAGTAACAATGAAAAGTTTAAACAGGTGCCTATTTTTCTAATAGCAAAATAAGGAACGTACAAAAACGTACGCGGGATGAAATTACTTCTTTTGGGGTAAGCGCGTTTTGATAGCGATCAAATCGAAGGGGTCTATCTATCGTAAACTGCCTATTCGTTCACAATTTTCGAAAAGTAATGCCAGGTTTTAACCTTCATCAGGCCGTTTATTCGAACCTCTCGCATTTCCTCTTACTGTTTGTTCTGGTGCTAATAATACAGAACTAATCAAAACCGCTTTATTTACTCAAAAAAAATAAGAAATCATTTAGGAAAACATTAAAAAGATAAGACAGAAGTTTTTAATCTATATCACCTTCGCATTGAACGTAATAAATAAAAAATAGGCGCACTTGTTTATGCTCATACAGAAAAATGCCCCCGGCTTCATGAAAAACTGGGGGCCTCTTTACTATTACGCAGGAAAACCGACTATCAGTTTTCTAACCGCTTAGGATCGCTGAAGAAGGGCAGCGCCAGCATAGACAGCAGCGTCGCACCGCCAAGATACCAGGCTGGTGCCGTCAAAGAGTCGAGCCAAACGATAGACTGAGTCGCGAAGAACTGGGCAAAGCCACCGAAAATCGCCACACCGATGCTGTACACCATCGCAAAGCCCATCGCCCGAATACGCTTGGGCAGTAGCTCAGAGATAACCAGCATCACCGGTACTGCCCCCAGAGTGGTAAAGCACACCATCACAAACACCACGCTCAACAGCACGGCTGGCGTCGGATAGTTCACCAATAGCCAGAATGACGGATAGGCAAGGATCAGCATGGCCACGCGCGCAATCACAATGAGCTTCTTACGCCCCATCCGGTCACTCATTGCCCCCACTAACAGGCCGCCGCCGAAGGTGAGTATGCCCGCCAGCAGCATAGCCGCGTAAGTGTAGCTTTGCTCAATGTGCAGATACTTGCCGGAGAACGTGCCGTAGTAGTAAAGGGAAATGTAGGTGGATACCGTTGTACCAATCGTCAGCAAAATGCCGACAACGATCACCCGAAGGTTCTGAAGCACCAGAGACATCGCACTTTCGGTTACTTCTTCAACCTTTTTCGCCACAGCGTTCTGACGCGATGCGGGTTCCATGTCGTTTTCCAGACTCAGGCGCAGCCAGCAGCCGATAGGCGCCAGCGCAACGCCGATAAAGAACGGCACACGCCATCCCCATTCAGACATGACTTCTGGATTACTGGTGACATCCGGCAGGTAGACAGTTAGGCACAGCGCAGTGAGGCCGCCAAAGGTGGTCGCTAGCCCCTGTGTTGCCAACGCCCAGCTACTGTAAAAGCCGCGGCGGTTGGCAGGAGCGGACTCTACCAGCATCGACATCGACGCCCCCACTTCACCACCGGCGGCAACGCCCTGAATCAGACGCGCAACCACCAGCGTAACAGTGCCCCAGTAGCCCGCTGTCGCGTAAGTCGGCGCAATACCGATAAGCAATGTACCAAGGCTCATCAGCGAGATAGTCAGCACCATGGCGGGCTTACGGCCAAAGCGGTCAGCATAGGCGCCGATAATAATGCCCCCCAGCGGGCGCATAAAGAAGCTGACACCGAAGGTGGCGAACGCCAGCAGCAGGCCAACGTTGGAGTCGCTGCTCGGCGGGAAGAAAAGTACCCCGATGTACACAACGAAAAAGTTATAAACGCCAAAGTCAAAGAACTCCAGCGCGTTGCCGAAAGCCGAAGCAAAAATGATGCGGCGACCGCTGACCTTCTTGACCGGCTTGTCCGCTATGCTGTCTTCTGCGGTAAGTGTGTCTGACATAGAATCTCCTTTCCTAAACCATCCTACATAGTGGTGGTAACTGTTGTGGTGGTAGCTGTTTTTATTATTGAACGCCGCCCTGCGGCGACGTTTACACTTGTATTTATGCTTGTGTTTGCACTGACTCGTTTTCTCACCGCGCCGCTTTTACCCGGCGCGGCGCTTTTTTATTTCAAATAGCGCTCTGTCAGCGCGCCCCAGAAGGCGCTGGCAGGCACCAGAATGCGGTCATTGAAGTCATAGCCGGGGTTGTGAACCATACACGAACCTTCTCCTTTGTCGCCGTTGCCGACGAACAGATAACAGCCGTTCGGGTTCGCTTCCAGCATAAAGGCGAAGTCTTCACTGCCCATCATCGGCACCGTGCCATAAATAGCGCGATCTTCACCAAACTGCTCTTTCGCCACTTCCCAGGCAAACTTGGTCATTTCTTCATTATTAATCAGCACTGGCGTGCCGTTAACGTGAACCACGTCAGCCGTCGCGCCAAAGCTTTCTGCCTGCGCTTTTGCCAGCGCGGGAATGCGTTTAAGCAGCAGCTCGCGGGTTTCACGGCTAAGAGCCCGAACGGAAAGCTTCATGACTGCGCTGTCAGGAATAACGTTAGCCGCATCACCGGCAACGATGCTGCCGACAGTCACAACCGCCGCCTGCATGGGGTCGACGTTGCGGGCAACGATGCTCTGTAAAGCGGTCGTAATGTGAGAAGCCACTACCACAGGGTCAATCGCCCGGTGAGGAATGGCACCGTGCCCACCCACGCCGTGAACGACGATCTGGAACTGGTCCATTGACGCCATAAACGGCCCGGGCTGGAAGCGGAACTCACCGACCGGATAGCCGGGCATGTTGTGCATGCCGAAAAGCGCATCGCAGGGGAATTTATCAAACAGCCCCTCTTTAACCATGATTTCACCACCGTTAATCATCTCTTCAGCGGGTTGGAAAATCAGGTGTACGGTGCCGTTAAAGCGGCGGGTCTCCGCCAAGTACTTGGCAGCACCTAAAAGAATGGTTGTGTGGCCGTCGTGGCCGCAGGCGTGCATACGGTTAGGAATTTTACTCGACCACGGCTTGCCGGTGGCCTCTTGAATCGGCAGGGCGTCCATGTCAGCGCGAATGCCGAGGGTTTTCTTACCGTCGCCGACTTTCAGCGTGCCAATGACGCCGGTTTTGGCCATACCGCGATGGACTTCATAACCCCATTCAGTCAGCTTTTCAGCCACCAGCTGGCTGGTTTTTACCTCTTCCAACCCCATCTCAGGATTTTCGTGGATCTGATGACGGATATCACACAGGAGGGATTCATACTCTTTTACTTTCTGTTCAATCATGACGTTTCCTTTTTTATCCCTGTTTTGCTATCGGCATAAATCGCGTTTCTCAATACATAGCCTCTGCCGATATCCCTATGGAATAAACAGCAAGAAATATGCCAAAGCGTCTATTTATGTCGGAAAAATAGAAAATGGGCAGTTTTAACATGACGCGCGTCGAAAGCCTCTAGCCCCAACAGCGCAGAGAATAAACGGCAACGGTATTTTGCTCTTTTTTCGACAATATCAGATTTGTACAGTAGGTTAAAGAGTAGGAATCAACGGTTAACCTAGGCAGATAGCGTCATTAAACAGGCTATAATTTTAGAAAGCAGGAAAATGAAATATTTTATATTCTTTATTTTATTTTCATAACAGCAGTGAATTAACGCAAATAAAAGAGAATCATGTGCCATTGCACTATGAAGGAGAATAAATATGTTGACGGGACAGTGTCTTTGCGGACGAATCGGCTACCAAATTGCGGCACAGATTAAGCAAATCGTTTTCTGCCACTGCGAAAATTGCCGTCGAGCGACCGGCAGTGCGTTTAATTCGGCGGCAGTAGTAGACGCAGATAAATTTACTCTGCTGCGCGGTGAAGCCCACATTAAGCGTTTTTCTTCTTCGCCCGGCGTTCATCGTTTGTTCTGTGGAGAGTGCGGTTCGCCGCTTTACAGTATCAGAGACTCACAGCCTCACGTTTACCGTCTGCGGATAGGCACATTAGACACGCCCATCAATCCTGAGGAGAAAGTCCATATTTTCGTCGCCTCTAAAGCGCCTTGGGAAACCCTATGTGACGACAACCCAAAACACGACGCATCATTTTAGTGCAAACAACACGCATTGCCTGCGCCAAATCGGGGCAATGCACCGCATTAAAGCATTTGATTTTCTAATGATTTTTCGATTTTTTCACGTTCCTTTGATAGTGTGACGCAGATCACACCCAATCAGCGATTTACCCCTTTTTACTCTCTGGTCAAAAGTTCATCGATCCATTAGCGTAAATGCTCTGTTGCATTTCTCCGACGAAATTATCCATGAGGAAAAAGCTATGTCAGGACCGTTACGAAGAAGTCGATTCTACTTTTTACTCGCTGCACTGCTGCTGTTCTGGCAGGGTTTAGCCACCGCCAAGGTCGTTTCTTACGGCGTTGAAGAGGACATTTTCCATCCGGTCTATGCCAAGCACGGTATGGTGTCATCCGTTGACGCAGAGGCTACGCGCGTCGGCGTCGATATTTTGAAACAGGGTGGTAATGCCGTTGATGCCGCTGTTGCCGTAGGCTATACGCTGGCAGTGACACACCCACAGGCGGGCAACATTGGCGGCGGTGGCTTTATGCTGATCAGAACGAAAGACGGCAAAACCACCGCTATCGACTTTCGCGAAATGGCGCCGTCCAAAGCCTCTCGTGACATGTTCCTAGACGACAAGGGCAATGCTGACAGCAAAAAGTCGCTAACCAGCCCGCTGGCGTCCGGTGTGCCGGGAACTGTAGCTGGCTTTGCCCTGGCCCATGAAAAATACGGTTCGATGGCGATGGACAAGCTTATCGCTCCGGCTATCCTTCTGGCGAAAGACGGCCTACAGGTTAACGAAGCGCTGGCCGACGATTTGGCGGTGTACGGTAAAGAGGTGCTCCTCGATCACCCCGCCAGCCGCGCAATCTTCTTTAAGCCAGACGGCACGCCTTGGCAAAAGGGCGACGTGCTAAAGCAGCCGGATCTGGCCAACAGCCTTCAGCTTATTGCCAAAGAGGGCCCTGACGCCTTCTATAAGGGCAAAATCGCTGAGGAAATCGCCGGTGAAATGGCAAAAAGCGGTGGTCTGATTACCAAAGAGGATCTTGCCGCCTACCGCGCCGTGGAACGCACCCCAGTCTCCGGCACTTACAAAGGCTATGAGGTCTTCTCCATGCCTGCGCCGTCCTCCGGCGGTATTCACATCATTCAGATCCTCAACATTCTGGAAAACGTCGATCTGAACGCGATGGGGCAAAACAGCGCTGACGCCATCCACACCATGGCGGAAGCCATGAAATACGCCTACGCCGACCGCTCGGAGTATCTGGGCGATCCAGACTTCGTGAAAGTGCCTGTTGCAGCGCTGACTAGCAAGGCCTACGCCAAAAAGCTGGCGTCCCAAATCGACATAGACAAGGCCAGGCCGTCGTCTGAAATAAAGCCCGGCGATTTAGCGCCCTATGAGAGCAATCAAACCACCCACTTCTCGGTTGTTGACGCCGAAGGCAATGCGGTGGCGGTCACGTACACCCTCAACACCAACTTCGGCAGCGGCATTGTGGCGGGCAGCAGCGGTATCCTGATGAACAATCAGATGGACGACTTCTCAGCCAAACCGGGCGTGCCTAACGTCTATGGTCTGATCGGCGGTGAAGCCAACGCCATCCAACCGGCCAAGCGTCCGCTCTCCTCCATGTCGCCGACTATCGTCACTCAGGACGGTAAGCCCGTGCTGGTTACCGGCAGCCCCGGCGGCAGCCGAATTATCACTACGGTGCTGCAAATCGTGCTCAACACTGTGGAGTTCAAGATGAACATCGCGGAGGCCACCAACGCTCCGCGCATTCACCACCAGTGGCTGCCGGAAGAGCTGCGCGTTGAAAAAGGCATCAGCCCAGACACTATTAAGCTGTTAGAGAAAAAGGGCCACAAAGTGGTAGTAAAACCAGTGATGGGTAGCACCCAGAGCATCGTCATCACGCCGGAAGGGCTTTTTGGCGCTTCTGATCCTAGGGATAAGGACGACCTAACGGCGGGGTATTAACTCCCTGATGCAAACGCTTGGCGGCGTCAAAGGCCGCCAGCGTTTCTACTCGCGCGCTGCCGTGATCGACTATCGGCAAGGGGTAGTTCAGCACGCAGCCGCGCTTCTCTGCCCATTCATGAGGCTGGTGTATAGCACTCTCAGGCACTTCCGCCAGTTCGGGAAGCCACCGACGAATAAACGCGCCCTGAGGGTCAAAGCGTTTGCCCTGCAGCGTTGGATTGAAAATGCGGAAATAGGGCGCTGCGTCGCAGCCCGTTGAAGCAGCCCACTGCCAGCCGCCGTTGTTTGCCGCCAGATCGCCGTCCAGCAGCTGCTGCATAAAGTAGCGCTCACCCGCTCGCCAGTCGATCAGCAAGTCCTTAACCAAAAAGCTGGCGCAAATCATGCGCAGACGGTTGTGCATCCATCCCGTGGTGTTCAGCTGGCGCATCGCCCCGTCCACAATAGGGTAGCCGGTTTTTCCCGCCTGCCATGCGCGCAGCGCACTCTCTCCTCTATTCCACTGAACGCTGTCCGTCCAGCCAATAAACGGGCGATGCTTGCAGAGAAAGGGGTACGCCACCATCAGATGACGATAAAACTCCCGCCAAATAAGCTCGTTTAGCCAAGTAAACGCACCCGAATGAGTAGACGCCAAAACCTCAGGGCACTCCGCCCGAAGGCGGTTAAGGCACTGGCGGGGTGAAAGAGCCCCTACTGCTAGATAGGGCGACAGGCCGCTGGTGCCGTCTACGGCGGGGAAATCGCGAGCGGTGCCATAGTCCTGAACCCGTTCCTGACAGAACGCGCTCAGGCGCCGCAGAGCCTCTTGCTCACCGGCAAGATAGCCGTCGCCAACATCAGCCAGAGGATAGTCAAATACCGCTGGCCTCTCAAAAGCAATCGCCGCCTTGCGCGGGCGAGGAGCGGGCAAGGAGTCAACGTTAGACTCCATCAGCCGCCTGATAAACGCATTGCGAAACGGCGTATACACCTTAAACATCTCACCGCTGCCGGTCAGCACGCTGCGGGGTGGCAACAGAAGCGCGTCGTCAAAGCCTCGACACGCGGTCTTGCCTTCCAGCGCGTGCGCGAGGCGGCTGTCCCGCTGTCGTTCATTAAACTCATACTGGCGATTGTAATACAGCGTTGTCACCCGCTGCCGCTGGCAAAAATCCACCAGCCAGTTTACGGACTCAGTAAAGTCGCGACACATGTGGTAAACGAGTTCAATGCCCAGCGCCGCCAAGTCCTGCTGCACTTGCAGCAGGTGCTGATAGATAAAAGTCGCCTGACGCGGCGCCATATCGTGCGCCGCCCACTGGGACGGCGTGGCGATAAATACCGCCAGCACCTCAGCAGACGGATCCTGACAGGCGGCGTGGAGCGCTTTATTATCAGTGACGCGCAGGTCGTTGCGCAGCCAAACCAGATGTGTAGCCATCCTACTATCCCCCGTCAAAGGCTGTAGCGTAGCGACATCTCTTCGCTATAGGAGGTGAAATATCGCTGCTGTAATAAATAGGCGTCGGGATATTCAGCCATAAGGCTCTTCATCTGGGCGATCGGCTCTGCCAAAGGCAGCTCTCCCTGACGGTAGCGCATAATGACGTCAGCCAGCGCCTGACGCTGAGGTGAACTAAGGCGAGGCCGGAAGTAGCCCTGTACGTGCATCAGTACGTTAGTGTGGTTACTGCGGAAGCGCGATGACGCAGCAGAGCCATCAAGTGGTGGCGATATTCTTCAGCAAATGCCCTCAGATCCCGCCATGAGCCAATACTGGCAACAAAAGGCCCCAGAGCGCGGTATCCAGGCTGTGAATGCGCCAGCAGCAACAGCTTATAGCGGCTGTAAAAGGCGATTAGTTCACCGCGCGTCAGCCCTTTTTGCCACAGCGCGTTTAGTTCAAACAGGGCGAAAACTCGCGTGGTGAAGTTTTCCCTTCGTGCTTCGTCATCAAGACTCCCAAGGTCTTCTACGGGCAGCCACGGCATTTTCTGCCATACCGGTACATCGCTTTCTTTCGAACAAGCTTCCTCATCAACGCCCACCAAAGGCTGGTCGGAACAGATAACATAGCCACAGAGACGGTGCTCCTCGGCTGCGCTTTTCAGCGCGTCAGGGCTTATGGGCTCAAGGTTTATATAGTCAGACAGCACCCCAAAAATAGACGCTAGCCGCTGCCGCACCTCATCAAATCGCACTAATGAGCTCTTGGAACAGGAGTCGACGCCGACTAAAATTTGGCTCTTCATACTCAGCCCCCCATTTTCGGATCGTGCTAAAAGTGTAGAAGAGAAACGCCCTATGGCTAAACAAATGGGCTCAGAAGTAAGAAAAGCGCTGCGGCGTCAATCCGTCACAAACTGCCGGTAGACCGCCTCACAAACGTCTCTTGGGAATTGCCCAAACAACCCTTCCGGAGCGGTATTAGTCAGAATAACGACACTCAAATCCTGCTCGAAATCGATAAACCAAGAGTGGCCGTAAACGCCGCCCCAGCTTATCGTTCCTGGAGACTGGAGTGAATTTGCCACCTTGGGATCCCTCAGCACCTGCCAGCTAGAGGCAAACCCATAGCCAGGGCCAAACTCAGTTCCCACACATCGATCGCGGGTCAGGCTGTCAAATACAGATTTCCCGAACAGCGGCGCACCCTTCATGCGGAAAACCTGTAGCAGCCGTTCAATGTCATCCGCACTGCCAATCATTCCAGAACCACCGGACTGAAACTCATCCTGTTTGAAAACCCGCTTTGGCGAAAAGTGTATTCCCCCTGCGGCCCCAAACTCGTCATTCACCATGTCCTCGTCATCCATCATCGGTCTGGGCGTAGGACAGGCGTTAACATAAGGAACAGCAAGCCGGGCAGAGTCTGAAGGGTAAAAAGAGGCATGACTCAAGCCCAAAGGCTGACTAACCAGAGACGCGATGGCATCACTCAGAGAGCTGTCACAGACGGCTGCAACAACGGCTCCCAGCACGTCTGTCGCAACAGAATAGGCAACGGATGTACCCGGAAGATAAAGCAAAGGCGCAGAGGCGATGCGCCGTAAATTTTCCTCCAGCGTCAGGCCGGAAATATCCATACCGTCAGACACACCAAGCCGATGGTAAGGGCCATCGGGGGATTCACAAAAGCGGTAGTTCAGGCCAGCAGAATGGGACAACAGATGCTCTATAGTTATTTTCGGCCTTACGCCGTTAGGCAGGGATGGCGTAAACGCCGGTAGCCAGCGGGTAACGTCATCCTCTAGGGAGAGCTTACCCTGTTCAAGCAGCACGCCGACTGCCGCGGTCACAAACGGCTTGGTGACAGAGGAAAGACGAAAAAGCGTATCATGAGTCACCGGTAGCGCTCGCTCACGATCGGCAAAGCCCGCCGCTTTCCGGTATATCGACTCCCCATGATGGGTAACGTAAACAACGGTACCAACAACCGCCTGAGTTTCCCCTGATGCGGGTGAAACCGCACGATTGATCACGCTGTCTAAAGCTGACTGCATAAACGCCCCCTGTTTACTGGATTACCTTGCCCCTGACCTTTTTACTGCCTACCAACGCTACACAGATGCCTATCGGCAATCAGTGAATATCCGGTCGGTACTCAAAGCCGCTTTCTGCCTGAGAGTCGCTAAAAGTAGAGAGCTTTCTCTTTTTGTTGAACATCCCGTTGACCAGCGAATTAGGGAACATCTCGATGCCGTTGTTAAAGTCCTCAACGTTGCGGTTAAAAATGCGGATCGCCGCGCCGATATTCTCCTGCTGCTCGGTGATCTCCGCCATCAGGCCACGATACAGCTCAGACGCCTTCAGATCGGGGTAGTTTTCCGCTACCGCATACAGGCCGTTGAGCAGCGCGGTTGTTTTACTGCGGGTTTCCGATAGGGCGTTCAGATCCATCGCGCCGGTATCGAGCTGTTTCAGGGAGGCTCGAAGCTCAGTAACCTGTTTCATAATCGTCGCTTCGTACTCTTTATACTCGGCGGCAATTTTCTCAAGGGCAGGGATCACGCTGTTCTTCTGTCGTTCCTGCACCACTACGTCAGCCCAGGCTCGCGCAACCGCGTTCATTCGCCCAACGATGCCGTTATAAATAACAATGCCGCCGATAATAATCAGCACAGCAATGCCAATGGGGATCAAGAGTTCTATCATTCTTCGTCCTTTCTAAAGTTACTGTCGGAATACACCATCAGTGTGTGAATAAACGCTAACGCTCTGCTCAGCTCCGGTAAGGCATTGTAGCCTTTGACCTCCTCAATAAAGGCCTCCGGCGAAGTAAAATCGTTTTGCTGCTGGCCTGAAATCATCGAACTGTTGTCAAACGACATGCACAGCTGAGCCTGCCCATTAAACTCCAAATTAAGCGCCTTAAGCCCCGCTGCGGCCTCTTCACAGGCCAACACCACCACCGGTTTAAGAAAGCGAGCCGCCGTCATTTCTGACTCGGCAATCACCTTAAATAGTCGATTAAACCGATTCGACGACGGCTGATAGCCGACGCCCCGCAGCCCACTGACGGATTTACCGATCGCCGCCAGCCCGCTGACAAAGCGAAACGGCAGGGAAATGCCGTAGCGGTGATAGTGATCGTACACCGTGCGGGTTTTACGGTTGCCCTTACTGTCGGTATAGGACTCGGTTCGCTTATCTACGTAGTGAAAGTGATAAAAAAAGTAGCTAAACCCGTAGGTTTCACCCTGATACTGGCCTTCATACCCTGCTGACAGCTCTCTGGAATAGTTGCCGCGGTTAAACTCATAAAAATCAGTAAACAGGCGCTTTTCCAGTTCTGGCAGGTCGTCCCCCATCTCACGCAGCTGATTATCAAACAGCAGGTCGCGCTGATAAAGCCGCTCGGCGAGGGCGCGTATCCGGGAACTTTTGCGCCACATGTAGATGCTCATTCCCAGCGCACCAAGGCCGAGAACCACCATCAAAACCACCGTCGGCTCGCTCAGGTGGCGATAAACATAATAGGCATAGCCACCGAGTAGCAGGGCAGCAATTAACGCTGCTGCCACCGCACACTTCAGCCCGCGATGGTTAAACGCCAGCGGCCCGTTAAACGCTTTCACCTGCTCAATGGCTTCAATCAGGCCGTCCTGAGAGTTGGCGGCTTCAATATCCTGTGATACCTGCACCAGCAGCGCCGCCAGACGCTGGTTGTGCCCTTTCGCAGTCGCGCCTTTCGAATGCATCGAAGTCGATTTATCCATGACTATCTACCGTGTTTTCATCCATGTCGTTTGCCTGAGAGTCAGGCTCGGGCTCAGCCAGAGACGCCAGCGCCTGTTCAATTGCCGCTCTAAGCCGCATCCGTTCGCCTTCGGCATCGTGATACCAGCCCCACAGGGAAACCCGATAGCTGCTGGGTACCACTCGCCGAATAACCGATGGCCGCCAGAGCTCTCTGGCTCGGGCTTTCGCCAGCAGCGAATGGTGCGGCATGTCGCACTCAATGCCGATAGCATAGCGCCCGCTGGCAGGATCTTCTACCAACGCATCAAAGTAAAATGCCCCGTCGCGTCGAGCTTCAGCCAGCGCCCAGCCCTGCTCAAGAATAAAGTCTTTCACCGACTGCGTCAGGCCGTCCTCTATCGTGGCTTCTGCGCTTGCCTCATCGATTTGGGACATTCGTCGTAAAAGCGCTCTGCTGCGCTCAAATTCTCCCTGAGACTGCGCCTTCGCGTAGGCCAAATAACCCTGTAGAAAATCCCGCGGTATATCGGGCCTGCGTCGGGTTGTCAGCAGGTCAGAGATGTCCTCAATCGGCATGGAAGAGAGTACGATAACCTGCTTCTTCGCCCGGGTTACCGCCACGTTGAGTCTCCGCTCGCCGCCCTGTTGCCCCAGCACGCCAAAGTTACGCCGGAAGGCACCCTGCCCGTTACGACCAAAGGTGGTAGAAAAGATAATCACGTCTCGCTCGTCACCCTGAACGTTCTCCACGTTTTTAACAAAGAACGACATGTCTTCGCCGTCTTCAACGCGGCTTATCTCTTCAAAATAGGCGTTAAAAAACGCTTTACTCTTCAAAAAGAAGGCATCTATTTCGCTGTGAATCAGCTGAGCCTGCTTCTGGTTAAACGTCACTACGCCGACAGAGGGGCGCTCGGCAAACGGCTTAGTCCAGATCTCGGCCAGCGTTCGCACCACGGCCTTTGCCTCATCAAGATTGCTCTGATTCTGATACTGGCCGCCAACGTCAATAAACTTAACCGGTTTAATCGCCTCAATGACGCGGTTGGAGTGCTGAACCGGAACGTTTAGCCTGCTGTTGTAAAACGCATGGTTAGAAAAGTCGATCAGCGCTCGGTAGGCAGAGCGGTAGTGGATCTCCAACGTCTGTACCGGCAGCACGGTTCGCGCCAGATGCAGCAAGTCAGGGCAGTCGCTAATTTTACGGTAGTCCCAGATTTCACTGGCCAACTCCTGCTGCGCTTCTTCCGCGTCATCGTCATCCTCGTCGCCTTCTGACAGCCTGCCGGAGAAAAAGGCCGACGGCGGCATCTGCTTTTCATCGCCGCTAACTACCATTTTCTTACTGCGGTACAGGGTCGGCAGCGCGTACTCAACCGGCATCTGCGACGCCTCGTCGTAAATCACTGTATCAAACAAACCTGCCTTCAGCGGCAGTATCTGGCTGGCAACGTCAGGCGTCATCAGCCAAACCGGGCGCAGCGTCAGCAGCCCCAGCTCAATACCTTCTTCAATGAACTCTCGCAGCCGACGGGTGCGTTTTCCGCTCAGGCGGGTGATCTCTTCCCACTCGCGAGAAGGGCGAATGGGAACATCCATCATGTTTTCAGTCAGCTCGGTCAGATTACGCTCTCGCATTGCGGCAGTGGCGCTGGCCATGTGGGCAATGGCCTTTTCCCGCTGGGACACCGGCTGCTGCAAAATCGGGTAGCGCCACTCAATAAGCCGCTTCCAAACTAGCCTGGCCTCTCTGTCCAGCGTGTTTTCTACCGTCTGCGCCAGCTCAAGCTCATCAAGCTCCTTCAGGCGGTCTTCCTGACGGCGTAAAACCCGCAGTGTTTCCAGCGATGCGTCGCCCATCTGGGCGGCAATAGGCCTAAACCGCTGATAGGCATCCAGCGTCGGCAGCGCCTTTTGCAGCGCCTCAATAGTCTGTCGAAGAGACTGGTTACCGTTAATGGCTTCGGTGAAGTCGCCAACGGCCTCTTCCGTCAGCCAGTTCCTCAGCTCGTTCAGCGCTTTCAAACTGCCTGCTCTGGCTAAACTGCGGCCGACAGCGGCGGCAATTTCGGCACACTGCTGGGTGAATCCCTCTTTTTGCTGTGAAACAACGGCAGGTATTAACCGGGAGGCGTCCAGTGATGCCACCAGCTGGCGATATTGCTGTTCAACCAGCTCAAGTCGACAGTAAAGGTCCGCCAGAATTCTGCTTAGCGCCAGCCCGTCCAGCAGCCCTACCGGGTCTAAACCTAGCGGTTCCCCTAGGCGCACCAGCTCGGCTCTCACTCTTCGCCACTGCTGCTCCTGACGCACCGACGCCAGTACGCGCTGGCACATACCGAGGCTAAACGGCAGACCAACCTCAACCATAAACGCCTTCAGGCGACGCAGGTTCAGATAGTAAAACGGGTTGAAATAGCGCAGCGTAGAGTGCCCCTGAGCCTGCTGCTGCGCCGCTTTCGCCAGCTGGATCAGCGCGCTCTCTTCACGCCTCGCCAGCGGTTCAAACAGCAGCGGATCGCTGCCGTCAACCTCAATGGCCTGCAGGCTGCCTATCAGCACGCCGAGATGGGTCAAAATAGGCTCACCCGGCCCGACGCCGCCCGCTGGGGCATAAAACAGGGGCAGCCAGCGCGCCATCGTTTCCCACTGAGCTGCCGACAGGTTTGCAAAACCGGGGGTTGTTGAATCAAGCCAGCGCTGCCGTTCCGCCGCCCCGTCATCCACGTCAAAGTCGCGGTGAGGATCGGACAGCACCGTATCACGTTCGCTTTCCTGTCGGCAGAAGCCGTTAAACGCATCGCTAAACGCCGCAATGGCAGGCACAGATGAAATAAAGGGATTGAGCCTTGCCAGCGGGCTCTGTTCATATTCTGACGCTAGCCACAGGGCGACGTCCGGCAAAAGGCGCTGTTTTTGACGCGTCAGTTCATCCCAGCTCCACGACTTCATCACATCGTGCAGTTCGGGGGCGTCTAAGCGCATCGGTTCGCTTTCTAGCCGGATAAGCTCCCCCATCAGCGCCCGGTAGCTCACGCCAACGGCGGGGTCAGGCTGATACAGCGCCTGATAGTAGTCGTCTAGCCCCTGTTCCAGTCGGTCTATGCGACTCGCCAGAGTTTGTCTCTCATTGCGCCACGGCACCATAGCGGCGGTTTTAGACTGGTAGTAGCCTTCCAGCTGCGCTCGAACGGTGCGGATGACTTCACGCCCGGCAAGGGCATCCTTAATCATCACCACCCGGTCAGACAACCCTCCGGCTGCAATGCGCTTGGCAACGACTTCCAGCGCGGTAGCCTTCTGGCACACCACCAGCAGGCTGCGCTGCTGGCCAATGGCGTCTGCCACCATATTAACAATAGTCTGGCTTTTACCGGTGCCGGGAGGCCCCTCCACCAAAAGACCGGGCGCCTGACGCGCGGCCATAACTGCGGCTTCCTGAGAAGGATCGCTGGCGGAAACAAAAAAGCGCGACGCTTCGCCTTCTTGAATCGGTGTCGGTTCACACGGCTCGTGCATGCTCAATGCGGTTGCCAGCGCAGTGCCCGTTGGCGAGCGCTGGCAAAGCTGCCGCAGGTCTTCCCCTATCGCCTGACTGAGAAACGACGCCTGAAACAACACCGCGCTGCACGTCAACACCACGCCGTTTTCTGGTACTTCAACGTCCCTTGGCGGCAAGCGCACCAGCGTCGCACGCTCAGTTTGAGGCAAGTCGCCTAGCGCCTGCATCACCTCATCCATCGTCAGCGCGCGTCGCCCCATTAGCTCATCCGTCGCCGCCTGCCACTGCTTGACGGCTGCCGGACTCACCACATTCTCTAGCGCCGGGTTTAGCCTGGCGACGCCTCTTTCGGCATCAAATCGTAGGCTTGTCGCACCGCTCTCTCCTACCGCCATCACAACGCTAACGGGCCACAGCAGCAGTGGCGCAATGCGAGGCTTGATTTTCCCCGGTTGGAGGTTAGTTAGTACAAAGGGAAAACCAAGATAGAGAGTGCCAATTCCGGTATCACGCTGGTACATCTGCGTTTGTGATACCAGAGTGCGAAGCCGACTCTCGATACCCGCCGTCGCTCTGAATACTGCGTCATCAATGCTGAGCGCCCCGCGCTGTCGGGACAGCACATGGTTCACTAGTCTCGATGCTGAAGGACTGCCGTCCAGCTCGGTGATATCTATTCTCGCCGAATGGGACGTTACACTCATCCTCACCAGCGAGCCGCGCATGGTTGAAGCGCGAATTTTTCGACTAAAAAACGTCAGAACCTGGTTTACATAGCGCTGCGTTTCTGGCGCCTGCCACTCATTTGGCGCAATCGCCAGCATCACCAGCGTACGCGCTAGCGGTAGCCTACGCTCTAGGGTAAAGGTGTCTGCCCAGCGGTTAACCTCATCAAACGGGCTGCGATGAAAGCCGTTTATCCGCTCGCTAAGCTGCCGGTAAAGCACCTGACTCGGCTGCGCAATCCATTCGCGAGCCTCTTCCCGAGAGAAGGTATCTATCCCCAGCTCTCGCGCCAGCAAAGAGGCCTGTACCAGAATGCCTTCCGCGGCCTCAAACTGGGCAATGTCCGCACCGAGTAAAACGATAAGCTCTTCTTCGTTCAACACTCGGCGGTCTATCAGCAGCTTGAGCCCTTCATGTTGCGTTTCGGGGAACAGCCGACGCTGCGCCTCCCACTGCGCCAGCAGTTGGGCATGTGACGTCACTAGCAGGTACTGACGCAGCCGCTCTTCGTCCATCGCCACTTCCAGCCGCGCGCTTTTCTCGCGCACCTTCTCCTCGCGGGCACGCAACAGCGCCAGCCAGTGCCCCTGCTCAAGGTCAGCTAAAAATTCAGGCGCGGGCCCGCTAATTAGTGCATAGCCTAGCGCCGGATCCCTAGCCAGCCACGATGGAGTAACAATGTCGCCACCGTAAATAAGGGGGAGTTCTGGGTTTAACAGCTGGAGAACCAGCATAAGACGGGCGTCGTCGCTCAGAGGCTCCAGCGCCTGAATCTGATACAGTCGATTCATCACGAGAATCGGCAATTCTGCGCTACGCGCCCAGCGAATCAGCGCTCCGTCTCTCTGCAGCGCGACCGCCAGCGGCCAGAGATTCGGCTGAGCGGCCGCGAGTGCAAACGTGGCAGGGTCAACATAGTGCTCATCGCCGAGCGTCAGAGGCTCAGCGCTTTCCCTAACGGGAGGCGGCTCTTCAACGGCGCGTTCGGTCGGCTTTCCTGCCAGCCAAGAGGCTACCTCTGACCACTGCCAGCGCTGGCGACGATCGACGGTAAGCAACCCCCTGAGCAGCGGATACAGCAAAGGGTCCAGCCCTTGGGGCAAAGCAACGCCGTTGGCTATGGTCTGGATAAGAAACGGCTGCAGTGGCCCGTCGTCAAAGCAGCGTCCCTGAGTCAGCTGCTCCAGCAGAATCATGCCCAGGCTCCACCAGTCTGACGCGCTTGAGACCGCACCCGCTAGAGTTTCCGGCGCGCTGTAGCGGCTCATTTCAAGGGGAGAGACAACGTCCAGATCGCGCTCAGACAGGCATGCCGAGCCAAATTCGATAATAACGATATCCAGCGGATAGCGGGTTCTGATAAGTAGGTTAGCAGGGCGCAGATCCCGGTGGCGCAGCCCGTGCTCGCTAAAGCTGGCCAGCGCGCTGCCCAGCTCGCGCACCACGTCGTAAATTTCTTCCGGCTGCCAGAAATCGCCCTGAGCAATCGCCTCCGTCAGCGAACCGCCACCCATCGACTCCATCACGTACCAGGCGCGATCCTGCCAGCGCCCGCTGTCAAGCAGATCGGAAACGTGCTCTCTCGGCAGGCGATGCACAATGTCGTACACCGCAGGGTCTGGCTCGCAGCCATAGGCATAGAGAATTAAAACGCCTCGGCGGCCGTCTGCCGTATGAATCACCCGATAGCGCTCCCGCTGTCCATCCGGCCGAGCCAATCGCTCAGTGACGCGCCAGCCGCCAATGTCTAATACTGGCGCGTCACTGAGCGACTCATCGGCATCGATAAAGAAAGCGGGGTCAGTCGGGTTTTCACGGTCAGAGCGCGTCATAAGTCGTATCCATCAAACCAGGGGGTGCGTCTACAGGCGTAAGTTTAAGGTATATATAGCGCCGAGGCATCACCGATTCCTTTCGCACATTTTGCTGTCGTCAGACGCTACCTTACTTTATTTTGGCGGGGAGTGGTGCAGAAAACGCGCGGTAAAGCGTCAGGAGCGGCAGAACTGCCGCTCCTCTCAGTACTATTTAGAACTATTCCGGCAGGCGCTTACAGATAAGCAGAGTGTGGCCTAGCCCCAGATTGTCAATGTCCTGCTCAACGTAAAAGCCCGCCTTGCGCAGGCAGTTGTACAGCACTTTGGAGTGATAGAAGCGGCTGTTACCGTTCGCCATACAGGTAAAATAGAGCGACGATGCGTTTAGGCTTAAGGCTCCGGCCTCAAAGGGCTGTCGATCCCAGAAGACTTCCATAATACAAACGCGAGCGTCTGGCTTCATGCTGTTGCGGATCAGCGTCAAAATGTGAACCACCTGCTCTTCGCTAAAGCAGTCCAAGAACTGACTCATCCACCAAGTATCGGCCTCGCCGGGCAGGGTTTCTGCCTGCAACAGGTCAACCCCGTAGCCGTCGATACGGTCGCTAAAGCCCGCATCGGCAATGTTCTTTTTCGCCAGCGCGATTTGCTGGGGTAAATCCAGCAGAGTCACGCGAACGTTTTCATCTTTTCTGGCACAGCAGAGCGCCCACTTGCCCGTGTTGCCGCCCACGTCATAAATATGCTCAGGCTTCAGGGGAAGAATATGGTTAAACGCAGCGGAAAATGCCGCATCGGAATAGAAATGGTCGAATGCAAACCAGCTGTCTCGTGCCTCTTCAGGCAGCTGACTCAGGGCGGGGTAAATTGTCGGCCAGTCGCCAAACACCCGCAGCCCCGCAGGCTTTTCCTGCTGTAGGGACTCTTTTAGGTGAAACATGCCCTGATAGCAGACGTCCTGACTGAAATCCATATTGACGCGGGTCATTCTGTCGTGAAGGAGAAAGTGCCCCACTTTGCTTAAAAAAAAGCGCTCGTTCTGCTGAAAAACGATACGGCTGCTCAACCCCACGTCCAACAGTAAACTGACAGCGTAGCGGCTCAGGGGAACAGCGTTGGCAATTTCATCAACCGTTGCGCCCTCGCTGGGTACGCCGTCCAGATGGGCGAGAATACCGCTGTCTCTGAGGTTAATGGCTGCCTGAAACAGCATAGGTGCGAAGGCAATCTTCTGCGCTTCAGTAATGGCCTCAAAAGCGGTGAACGAATCTTTATCGTAGCCGTAGCGGACTTCAGCTTCAGTGCTCAAGACAGTTATTCCCTTGACGTATTACGCTTGTATAACGTTTAAAAAAAAGAAAAAAGATGCGGAGAAAATATTCTCCGCATGGGTCATTCATCACTAGCGATAATTATAACTACTTGACCATCAGCAGTTTGTTTTGAATGTCCTGATCCAGCTTGGTTGCCCAGCGGTTGTAGTTGTTTGGCACTTTTGTCGTGTCGGCAGTCAGGTTCTGGCTACCCACGTATTCAATGGCATAACCGGTGCTGGTGTAGGGAATACGGATCTCAGCCGAGTTGCCGCGGGTAACGATTTTCCCGGTAATCAGGCCAGCGCGCATTTTCTTCATTTCCCAGCCGCGAGCCTTGCCAGAATCCATGATTGCTTTTTCAATCTGTTGATTAGAAAAAGTGCCGTCCAGATCGGTGCTCAGGTTACGCGCCGCGCGGTTACCGCTACAGCCAGCAATAAAAATCACAGCGATCAGGCCAACCAGCAGGGTTTTTAAACTTTTCATATTCATGAGTCTCTCTCCATATAGTTCAACGGAAACATAGAGTTCAGCGGAAAAAATAGCCGCCTATCATTTCCCATCCTGTGTAAATTCCCGCCAAATCATACATGAATACTAAACGGGGAATCTACACGACAGAGGAAAATTTCAATATTACCGGGTGATTAAAGCAGTATCACTATTCTGACGCCTTTTGTAACGCCTTTACTATTTGTGATTCAACGCTACCGTTCGGCATTTTTATTACCAAGTGCAACGCCTATAGCACAGTCAATACTCCAAACAGGCTCATGCTGACGCGCTGCTGCCCGCCGTTTTTTAACATTACACACGTGTAAAATAAAACACTATTCAGGTATCATTCTTTCAAATTTCTTATTCATAAAAGGTTCTCTCTACCGATGACGTTTTCACTGAGCATCCTTGACTGGTGCGCCCTCGCTCCTGGACTTGGCGAGAAAGAGCAGTGGCGTCACTGGTCTAGCGGAATGCCTCACGACTGGTTGTCGCCGCTTCCGCCCACGCCGCGCATTCCCATGATGATGTCTCGCAGAATGAGCATTCCCAGTCGCCTCAGCGTCGAAGTGGGCATGACGTTGCTGGAACAGCAGCCGGACGCTGCCGTTTTTATCAGCCGTCACGGCGAGCTTGAGAGAACCTACAAAATTATTGAACGTCTCTGCCAACAACAGGACGTTTCCCCTACCGACTTCTCAATGTCGGTGCATAACGCCGCTGCCGGGCTGCTAACCATTGGTGGAAAAGCGCCGCTGCCCATCACGTCGCTGGCAGCCGGAGAAGACGGCTTCCAGCAGGGAATGCTGGAAGCGCAGGCCATACTTGGCGCGGGCGCAGAAAAAGTGCTGCTGGTCGACTTTGATGGCGCTGTCCCCAGCGCCTATCACGCTAACATTGTCCATACAGTGCCCGCCTACGCAGTAGGTCTGCTGATTAGCCGAGGATCGGCGCTACGGTGCAGCACGGTAGAAAAAGCGCCGTACGGCGCACAGGCTCAACAGGAACTGCCGCAGTCGCTGGACTTTTTGCACCATTACCTGACGAAGGAACCGTCATTTATCATTAAGGGAGTAGTATCTGATTGGCAATGGAATCTATAGCGTCACCTTCTCGCTCATCAGCGTTAAACCGAATCTGGCGCATTGCGGCGACCGGCTTTTGCTTTGCGCTGTTCGGCATAGGCGGCCTGGCGATGTCGACCCTTTGGTTTACGGCGCTTCGCCTGACGATAAAAGACCCTGAACGCTGCTCGTCTCTGACTCAGGGCAGTATTCGCAACAGCTTCCGGCTTTTTCTTTGGCTAACCCGGGCGCTTGGCGTGCTCGACTATCGCTTTGACGGCGTTGAAAAATTTCAAGAAGACAGGGGCACACTGGTCGTCTCCAACCATCCCAGCCTGCTGGACTACGTTTTTCTGGCCTCCTGTATGCCGCGATGCGACTGCATTGTTAAACAGTCATTGCTAAAAAATGTGTTTATGCGCGGCGTGATCAAGGCCGCTGGCTACATTCCCAACGCCGACTCAGAAACGCTGCTGCCGCTGTGCAAGAAGCGACTGGACGATAACGGCATGCTGCTTATTTTCCCTGAGGGCACTCGAACCACGCCCAATGAGCCGATGCAGCTTCAGCGCGGTGCCGCCAACGTCGCGGTTCGCTGCGGGGTAGACATTCGTCTGGTGACGATTCATTGTGACCCGCCAATGCTGACGAAACGGGGAAAGTGGTATAATATCCCGCCTGTGAAACCGCTGTTTCAAATAGCGGTTAAAGAAAAACTATGCGTAAGGGATTATATCGCTGATGGCGATGCCTCTCCGGCTATCGCCGCTCGCCGTTTGACGCAGACTTTAAGCCAAAGGCTCGTACCGGAGCCTGTTCAAACTAATGAGAAAAATAATGGATGATTTAAATTTAATCAAAGAAGTTAAAGCCCTGATTATTGAAGCCCTTAATCTGGAAGGGATGACGCCGGACGACATTGATGCCGACGCGCCGCTGTTTGGCGACGGTCTGGGTCTGGACTCCATTGACGCACTGGAGCTGGGGCTGGCTGTCAAAAACCGCTATGGCGTCGTGCTTTCCGCAGAAAGCGAAGATACGCGCGAACACTTCTATTCCGTCGCCTCACTCTCTAGGCTCATTGCCTCGCAGCGCCGTTAATTATCAGGGTACAAAAATATGGACAAGCAACAAATCTTTCAAGAAATCAAAGCTATTATCGTTAAGCTGTTTGAAGTCGACGCTGACGATATCACTCTGGAGGCCAAGCTCTACGAGGATCTAGAACTTGATAGCATCGACGCCGTGGATCTGGTTGTACATCTGCAAAAAATGACCGGTGAAAAAATCAATCCGGAAATGTTCAAGTCAGTCCGTACAGTTGAAGACGTCGTTAACGCTATCGATCTCCTGCTGCAAAAGAAAAACGGCTAGGCTCGACCGTCCATTTGATGAAAAGCACCCAGAAGGCACCGTTTCGCACGGTCGTCGTTCTTCAGGCTTTGACCGTCATCGCCATTATTGGCTATCCGTTTGCGGTCTATTTTGGGCTCAGCTATTGGGGTTCCACCGTTTTGGCACCCCTGCTGATAGTGCTTTTCACTGTTCGTTTGATACTTGCCCGCGGCAAAGTCCGCCAGTTGACTTGGCTGATGAAGGCGTTTGCCGCGCTGGGTATTCTTCTTGCGCTCGCCAGCCTGCTGCTCAAGCAGAATCACTGGCTGCTTTACTACCCGGTTGCCGTCAACGTTCTGCTGCTAGCGCTGTTTGGCCTGTCGCTGTTCAGGCCGCCGACTCTGGTTGAGCGACTGGCTAGGCTCACCGAGCCTGACCTGCCGCCGGACGGCGTTCGCTACACGCGCAGTGTCACCATTGCTTGGTGCATATTTTTTATTTTTAACGGCAGCGCGGCGCTTTTCACCTGCCTTTACGGCGACATAGAAATATGGACGATGTACAACGGCGCAATAAGCTACTTTTTAATGGGACTATTAATGGGTGTTGAATGGATAATCAGAACACGGCTTCGCCGCGGCTCGCGCTGCGACTGAGCGACGTCCTTAGCGCCAGCCGTCCCTATGACACGCCCATTGCCTGGCGCAGTGTTGAGACGCTGACGCTGTCAAACCTGCGTCTTTATGTCAAAACGCTGTACCGCCAGCTGCGCTTTTTACCGGGAGACCGCTGGGCAGTCTGCTTTGAAGACAGCTACCTGTTTACCGCCGCACTGCTGGCGTTAATCTACAGTGGGAAAACCCCTGTTATTCCCGGGCACCTGCGCCAAAAACAGCTTCAGGAGCAGCACCAGCAGGGTGATTTTGACGGTCTGTTAACCGATCTCCCGCTCCAGATCGGCGCACCGACCCTCTGGCTGTCGCCTTCATCGCGACAAAGCGAAACCGCCAATGCCGTACTGCCGCCCTGGCCTCAAGATGCCTACGTTATTTTGTTTACCTCCGGCTCTACCGGCCAGCCAAAAGCGATTCGCAAATCCATTGCACTATTAGAAGAAGAGAGCGAGCTGCTAGCGCGCCGCTGGGGCAAAACACTGTCGGGTACCCGCATTGCCGCCACCGTAACCCACCAGCACCTCTACGGCCTGACGTTTCGCATTTTGCTTCCCCTGTGTCTGGGTTTGCCGTTTAACGCCCGGCTTACCGAGTATCACGAACAGCTTCACCCTTTGTGTTCACGCCCGCTGACGCTGATCGCCAGTCCGGCCTATCTGAAACGCCTCGACCCGACACTACCAACGCTTTCCTGTGCGCTGATTTTCAGCGCCGGTGGCCCGCTTGCGTTTGAAGAGGCACAGCTCGTCAATCGCTGCCTGAGCACGCTACCCCATGAAATTTACGGCACCAGTGAAACCGGCGTTATTGCTACGCGTAGCCAGCGCCAGACGACCAGTTCGTGGTCACCGCTAGAGGGTGTCATCGTTCGTCAACAAGAAGACGGTACCATCAGCGTGGATTCACCGCTGTTTAGCGATGATGCTGGCGAGACCATTCACGATCTTATCGAACTGCATCCGGACGGTTTTCATCTTCTCGGTCGTAAAGACCGAATCGTCAAAATTGAAGAGAAACGCCTGTCGCTCACCGATGTGGAACAGCGCCTGATATCCCTCGACAGCGTTCTCGACGCCGCCGTTCTGCCCCTGACGCAGGATAGAAGAGTCGTGCTGGCCGCCGCCATTGTGCTGACAGAGTCAGGAGAGCAGCGAAAGCAGCAAATCGGAGATAGCGCTCTGATAAACGAACTTCGCCAGTCGATAAGAGAATGGCTTGAGCCGGTCGCTATCCCGCGGCGTTGGCGTATCATTAGCGCCATTCCCATCAACTCACAGAGTAAGAGAGCCTACGGCGAACTACAGGAGCTGTTTTTATGATGCTGCCAGAAGAAACCGGCCGAAGTCTGGAACACAGCAGCGCCACGTTTTGCCTGACGCTGTCGCCCGAGCTTTTCTGGTTTAAGGGGCATTTTCCGCAACAGGCCCTGCTGCCCGGCGTGACCCAAATCCACTGGGCGGTACACTACGCTACCGAGGCATTCGCCCTAAACCGCCGCTTTTCAGGCATCGACGTCGTTAAATTCCAACGCCCTCTGTTTCCCGGCGAAAGCGTCGTGCTGACGCTCTCTTGGGATGAAGAAAAGGGCCGATTAAGCTTTCAGTATCGCTGTCAGGACGCGATCGCCAGCAGCGGCAGGATTGACCTATGCCTGTAGAAAACGCGTTTAATCCCTGCCTAGTCGTTCCCTGCTATAACCACGGTTCGACAATGGACGGCGTGCTGCAACAGCTGGAGACCTTTTCGCTGCACTGCATTATCGTTGACGACGGCAGCCAAAAAGACACCGCCGACGAGCTAGACAGGATCGGCCAAGCCTATAGCTGGGTGACGCTGGTTCGCCACCCGCACAATCAGGGAAAGGGCGGCGCAGTGCTGAGCGGCCTGCGCGAAGCCGCGCGTTTGGGCTACAGCCACGGCCTACAGGTCGATGCTGACGGGCAACACTTTCTGGACGACGTGCCGCGCCTTCTTGCTGAGGCGCACAGCCACCCTCACGAGATTATTTCCGGCCAGCCGATCTACGACGACAGCGTGCCGAAATCCCGACTCTATTCCCGCTACATTACTCACGTCTGGGTTTGGATTGAAACGCTGTCGCTCTCCATTCGCGACAGCATGTGCGGCTTTCGGGTTTATCCCATTGCCGAAGTGTTAAGCCTCGCTGATCGAGTGGCTCTAGGGCAGCGCATGGATTTCGACACTGAAATCATGGTCAGGCTTTACTGGGAAGGCACAGCGTCCCGCTTCGTGCCCACTAAGGTGATTTACCCGGAAAACGGCGTGTCTCACTTTGACGTCTGGCGCGACAACCTGCGCATTTCATGGATGCACACTCGCCTGTTTCTCTCCATGCTGCCAAGAATGCCGAGCCTCATTGCCCGCCGCTTCAATCGCCAAACCCACTGGTCAGAAACCAGCGAACGCAAAGGGCTGTGGGGCATTCGCCTAATGGTAAAAACCTACCGCCTCTTTGGCCGCAGCGCGTTTAATCTGCTGCTTTATCCGGTGATCGGCTTTTACTGGCTGACCGGGGTACGGCAACGTAAAGAGTCTGAACGGTATCTGGATCGCCTGAAAGACACCGCACGGCACAAAGGCGTGCAGCTACCGGCAAACCTGACCAGCTACCGCCACTTTATGCGCTTTGGCGAAGCCATGCTGGACAAGCTGGCCTGCTGGCTCGGGGATATCCGCCTTGAACAGGTCGACTTTCCCGATAGGCTGGCCTGCCTAGAGCAGATGAGCAGCAAACAGGGCACCCTGATTCTCGGCTCTCACTTAGGGGATTTGGAAGTCTGCCGAGCGCTGGGCGAGCTCTCTTTCGACGTCAAAATCAACGCGCTGGTCTTCACCCAGCACGCCGCCCGTTTTAATCAGGTGATGAATGAGGTCAACCCCCGTTCAAACGTCAACCTGATTCAGGTAGACAATTTAGGGCCCGACACGGCCATTTTGTTAAAGCAAAAGCTGGACGACGGCGAGTGGGTGGCTATCGTTGGTGACCGTACTCCCATCGGCGTGGCGCACAGCGATAGAGACCAAAGACTGGTTTGGGCTGACTTTCTCGGCTACCCGGCGCCGTTCCCGCAGGGGCCGTTTATTCTGGCGTCCGTGCTGCGCTGCCCCGTTTACCTGATGTTCGGCCTCAAGCCTAACGGAAAATTCCGCATTCATTTTGAGCCCTTTGCTAACCCGCTAGTGCTTCCCAGAGCAGAGCGCCAGCAGGCCCTGCAGGAAACCATTGAGCGCTATGCCCAGCGTCTGGAGCACTACTGCCTGAGCTCGCCGCTAGACTGGTTTAATTTTTACGACTTTTGGCGGCTGAATTCGCCGCAGAAAAACGCCCCGCAAAAGAACAAGGAGCCACACCGCCGCCATGACGCTTAAACAGGATCCCCGCTCTTCGGTCGACGTGGAGCTTACGGTGCCTTTTCACGACGCTGACGCTATGGGCGTTGTCTGGCACGGTAACTACTTCCGCTATTTTGAAATCGCGCGAGAAGCGCTGCTCAAGCAGTTCGACTACGGCTATCGACAAATGAAAGCCTCCGGCTACGTTTGGCCGATTATCGATACCCGCGTAAAGTACATTTCTCCTTTACTGTTCGAACAGCGCATTCGGGTTCAGGCAACGCTGACGGAGTATGAAAACCGCCTGCGCATTGACTACCTGATTACTGACTCCCAAAGCGGCAAAAAAACCACTAAGGGCTACACCATTCAGGTAGCCGTAGAGGAGAAAAGCGGCGAGATGTGCTTTGTCAGCCCCGCCGTTCTGTTTGAAAAACTGGGAGTCAGTCCATTATGATGCGCGCCTTACGCCTTGGCTTCGCCGTCCTCTGTGCGGCGGCAATCAGCATGCCGTTCATTGCCCATGCGGTCACATTGGACGATCTACAGCAGCGTTTTTCTCAAAATACCCTTCTGCGCGCCCAGTTTGAGCAACAGCGTACCATCAGCGGCATGTCTCAGCCCCTGAAATCCAGCGGCAATCTGCTTATCGCGCCGGAAAAAGGCCTGGTCTGGAATCAAAGCGCACCGTTCGCTATGACCATGCTGATGACCGATACCAAAATGGAGCAGCGCATATCCGGCCAAGCGCCGCAGGTTGTCACCGCCCAGAGCCACCCGCAGATGTTTCAGTTCAACTCTCTGCTGACCGCTCTGTTTCACGCCGATCGCCAAACCCTTGAGCAAAACTTTACCCTGTCGTTTAGCGACCTCGGCCAACAGCGCTGGCGTTTGGATCTACAGCCTACGACAATGCCGCTCAACAAACTGTTTCGCAGCATCTCGCTGAACGGCGCTGAATTTCTTGATGAAATTCGCATTGAGGATATGCAGGGAGACGGCACACACATTCGCTTCTTCAACCAGAAAACTAAGCCAGACGCGCTAACCCCCGATGAAAAACGCTATTTTTCGCCCTGAGATACACCGTCGACTGGCGCTGGGATGGCTAGCCTGCGTTATCGCCCTGCTGGCTGCGCTGGTTGTAATCCTGCCGGATAGCCGGCTTAACAGCAGCGTTATGGCGCTGCTGCCAAACCAGCACGCGCAAAACGTACCGCCAGAACTGGAGGCCGGGTTTAATCAGCGGCTCGACCGCCAGCTGGTCTGGATGGTTGCTCCAGCCGACGGTACGGGCAGCGCTCCGGCGCTCTGGTGGCAACAGCAGCTTCAGCAAATGAGTGCCCTGCGCGACATCACTGGCAGTATGGACTCTGAGCGCCAGCAGGCCTGGGGAAAGTTCTACTTTGAACACCGCTACGCGCTGCTTGACGATGCCACCCGCGAGCGCCTGAATGCCTCACCGTCAGCGCAGGCAGACTGGGTGCTCAGTCAGGTTTACTCGCCGTTTGCCGGCGTCAGCGCCGTTGAGCTCGGCAACGATCCCCTGCTAACCATGCGCGCCGCACAGATAGGGCAGAAGCTTAGCGGCGGTCCGCTCACCCTCAGCGACGGCTGGCTCGTCAGCCGCGACGAGCAGGGGAAAGTCTGGTTCCTCATTCGCGGAGAACTAAACGCCTCATCGTACGATATTCAAAGCGCTCGCCAGACGGTAGAGCAGCTTAGCGCGCTGAAAAAGCAGCTGGAAGAAAAGTGGCCCGGCACTGAAGTGTTGCAGCGCGGCACGCTGTTTTACAGCGACTACGCCAGCCAGCAGGCTCAGAACGATATTTCGACCATCGGCACTGTATCAGGCCTAGGCATTATCCTGCTGATTTTGTTTGTTTTTCGTTCTCTAAAGCCCCTCTGGCTCACCCTGCTTTCCCTGACCGTCGGCGCCCTGTGCGGCAGCGTGGCGGTTTTTGCCCTATTCGGTGAAATACACGTGATGACGCTGGTAATGAGCACCAGCGTGGTGGGCATTTCTATCGACTACGCGCTGCACTACCTGACCGAGCGGCTGATCCACGGCGACGAAGAGAGCGGACTTACCAGCATGAAGAAGCTGTTTCCGGCGCTGGTGCTGGCGGTCTTATCCAGCGCAGTGGCCTATCTGCTGCTCTTTATCGCCCCGTTCCCTGGACTACAGCAGTTGGCTATTTTTGCCGCCGCCGGGCTCAGCGGTGCATTCCTGACGGTCGTCTGCTGGTACCCAGCGCTTTCCCGCCATTTGCGCGTTCGCCCCCATCTTCGCCCGGCGTTTTTTTCCCGCTGGCTGGACGGGTGGCGCTACCAGCGCAGCGTTCGCTTTGGCATTCCGCTGCTGGCGCTGGCGATTACCGCTATTGGCGTCTCTCAGCTTCGCGTTGATGACGATATTCGCAAGCTGCAAACCCTGCCTCCTGAGTTTCAGCAGCAGGAAAAGAAAATTGCCGCCCTGACTGGCCAGCACAGTGACCAAAAGTGGTTTATGGTCTTCGGTGACTCAACGCAGCAAACGCTACAGCGGCTGGAGGCCTTCGACAGCGCGCTGGAAACCGCCCAGCAGGACGGGGCGCTACAGGGCTATCGTCGGCTGCCTTTTTCATCAGACAGGCGGCAGCTCGACAACATTGCGCTAATCAACCAGCGCGCTCCCGAGATAGTCAAAAAGCTTCAGGACGTTGGGCTTCCCGCTCAATTTACGCCGCTGGAAAATACCCCAACATCCCTGAATGACTGGCTGCAAAGCCCGGCCAGTGAAGGCTGGAAATTGCTGTGGCTAAGCCTGCCGGATGGGCACTCTGCGGTGCTTGTTCCGGTTAACGGTGTCACTCAACCCGACGCGCTGCGGCATATTGCCAATACTCAGGCTGGCGTGGTTTGGGTGGACAAACACAGCGAATTTTCCACGCTGTTTTCTACCTACCGACAGCACCTGACGACCATTCTGATGGTCACCGTTGCGGTGGTCGGCCTGCTGTTCCTGTTCCGATTTGGCCTGCATCAGGGTCTGCGCTGTCTGATCCCCACGCTGCTATCGCTGGGCATAGGGCTTGCGGCACTGGGGTTCAGCGGCCAAACGCTAAACCTGTTCTCGCTGCTGGCGCTGGTTTTAGTGCTCGGCATCGGCATGGACTACACGCTGTTTTTCAGTAACCCTGCGGGGACGCCGTCCACCTCCATGCTGTCCATTTTTATGGCTGCGATTACCACTGAACTTAGCTTTGGACTGCTGGCCGCCAGCGGAACGCAGGCCATCTCCGGCTTTGGGCTGGTGCTCAGCGGTGGTATATTGACGGCTTTCCTGCTGTCGCCGCTGGCGCTGCCCAATTTGCCCCCCGAAAAGGAATCTTCATGAAAATAACGTCGTGGGCGCCACTGACTCTACTTATTCTGCTGCTTTGCGGCTGTTCGCTGTCGCAAAGCGGATCGCATCCTCAGGCCTGGCTAAAGCCCGGCGCGCGCGTTGCTCTGCCCGCACCAGTGCTTAGCGCGCCGCTAAGTCAGCAGCAGCTACTGACGGCAACGGTTGACGGCAAGGCACAGTCGCTCATGGTGATGCTGGACGCCGATGGTCAAAAAATCACGCTGGCTGCGCTTTCCCCCATTGGCATACGCCTGTTTAAAGTGACTTACGACGCAGAGGGGATCCATACCGAGCAGTCCGTTGCCCTTGGGCAGTTGCCTCCGGCAGAGCAGGTTCTCTCAGACATTATGATGAGCTACTGGCCAATCGCAGACTGGGCGCCAAACCTGCCCAAAGGGTGGTCACTGGTAGAGCGCGGAGACCAGCGCCTGCTGCTGGACAGCCAAGGCGAAACCGTGAGCGAAATTCTCTATCACAGTGAAGGCGGCAAGCGCCAGCCTGTTGCCATCATCCATCACGGCTTTGGCTACCAAATTCAGATACAGAATATGGATACTGCCTCATGATCTCTATTTCCTGCGCTGGCCTGACTAACTCGCTGGGGAGCGAGCTGAACGAAATCAGCGCCAGCCTGGCCTCAGGGCGCAGCGGGCTTGCCCCTAAAGACGGCTGGCTGCTGAACGGGAAATCAACCTGGATAGGCGCCGCTACCTGCGAACTGCCAAACGTTCCACCGCATCTTTCCCGCCATAGCTCTCGCAACAATCGCCTGCTGATGTCAGCGCTGGCGCAAATCCGCCCTCAGGTTGACGACGCCATCGCCCGTTTTGGCACTCACCGCGTGGCGGTGGTCATGGGCACCAGCACGTCTGGCATTCATGAGGGTGAACTGGCGATAGCCCATCAGCTTGAGCACGGCGTACTTCCCGAACACTATCACTACCAGCAGCAGGAGCTGGGAGATCCCTCCTCATTTTTAGCCGCGCTGCTGTCGCTGAACGGCCCGGCCTATACCCTGTCTACCGCCTGTTCCTCCAGCGCGCGCGCCATCATCAGCGGCGCTCGTCTGATACAGGCAGGGCTGGCGGACGCTGCGCTGGTTGGCGGTGCAGACAGTCTGTGCCGCATGGCGATCAACGGCTTTGACAGCTTAGAGTCCGTTTCCTATCAGCGCTGCCGCCCGTTTGCTAAAGATCGCGACGGCATTAACATCGGCGAGAGCGCCGGGCTGATTCTACTTACCCGTGAGCCGTCTCGCGTGGCGCTGCTGGGATACGGTGAATCCTCAGACGCCTGGCACATGTCCGCCCCTCACCCACAGGGAGAAGGGGCAGAGCGCGCCATGCGCATGGCGCTGGCTCAGGCTGACATGACGCCAGAACAAGTGGGCTACGTTAACCTGCACGGTACAGCAACGCCCCTTAACGATTCGGCAGAAAGCCTTGCGGTTCACCGCGTTTTTGGTTCCGAGACGCCGTGCAGCTCAACCAAACACCTGACAGGGCACACGCTGGGCGCTGCGGGAATTACCGAAGCAATTCTCTCTTGGCTAATCCTCGATCGCGATCTCACCCTGCCGGTTCAGGACTTTTCATCGTCGGACAAAGACGACACTATTGCTGACATTCATCTTGTTACGCAGCCTCGGCGGCTGACAAAAAAAGCGATTATCTCCAACTCGTTCGCGTTTGGTGGAAATAACGCCTGCATACTGTTAGGAGAAGTGGGATGACGGAATTTCAACCAGCGGCCAGCTACCTTCCGCACGAACTCCCGATGGTGTTTGTCGAGAACGTGCTCGCCGTTGATGACGAAGGCGCTGTGTGTGAAGTGCGCGTTGCCCAAGACGGCGTTTTAGCGCCGTTTCTGACGCCTCAAGGAGATCTGCCCGCCTGGTTCGCCATTGAAATCATGGCGCAAACCATTGGCGTTTGGCGCGGCTGGCACGGGCTAAAGCTTGGCCGTGAACCAAAGCTTGGCATGCTGCTGGGCAGCCGCGGCTTTAAGTCCTCGGTGGGTGCCTATCCCCACGGCAGCAGCCTTACCGTCAGCGTCACCATGCTGCTACAGGACGACAAACTCGCCAGCTTTGACTGCCGCATCGCCCTGAACGGGGAAGAAAACGCCACTCGCGCAAAGCTGAACGTCTACCAGCCGGACGATATGGAACTGCGGCAGCTCATGCAGCCGCCCAACGCACAGGAAACTACGCCATGACCCGCTCTGTTTTAGTGACCGGCGCCAGTAAAGGCATCGGCCAGGCTATCGCCCTTCGCCTCGCTCAGGACGGGTTTACCGCTGTCGTCCACTACTTAAGCGACCGAAGCGGCGCAGAAAAAACGCTGAATCAAATTAAGAGTGCGGGAGGCAATGGCCGCCTCCTGCGTTTTGACATCAGCCAGCGGCAGCAGTGTCGCGAAGAGATTGAGCGGGATATCGAGCAGTTCGGCGCCTACTACGGCGTTGTCAGCAACGCGGGCATTATCCGCGACGGCGCGTTTCCCGCCCTGACTGAGAGCGACTGGGACGGCGTTATCCACACCAATCTGGACAGCTTCTATAACGTTATTCACCCCTGCGTGATGCCGATGATCGGTTTACGTCAGGGAGGACGGATCGTCACGCTGTCGTCCGTTTCCGGCCTGATGGGCAACCGCGGGCAGGTTAACTACAGCGCCGCAAAAGCCGGTATTATCGGCGCCACCAAGGCGCTGGCGCTGGAACTGGCAAAGCGAAAGATTACGGTTAACTGCATTGCACCCGGGCTGATTGACACCGGCATTCTGGATATGGAGCCGATCGCGCTGGACGAAGCCATGAAGATGATCCCCTTAAAGCGTATGGGGATGCCAGAAGAAGTGGCAGGGCTAGCCAGCTATTTAATGTCTGACGCGGCGGCTTACGTCACCCGTCAGGTCATATCGATTAACGGAGGAATGATATGACACGTCGCGTTGTTATTACCGGGATGGGCGGCGTTACTGCCCTCGGCAACGATTGGCCAAGCGTTTGTGCCGCACTCAAAAAGCGCCAGAACGCCGTCAGGTTTATGCAGCCATGGACAGAGTTTGCCGGGCTGAATACGCATCTTGGCGCACCGATTGTCGACTTTGCCCTTCCTGAACACTATACCCGCAAGAAGATCCGCTCTATGGGCAGGGTTTCTCTGCTGTCCACTCGCGCTACTGAGCTGGCATTGGAGATGGCCGGTCTACTGGACAGCGAGGCCCTGACCGACGGCAGTACCGGTATCGCCTACGGTTCCTCAACCGGCAGCACTAAGCAGATCGGCGAGTTTGGCACCATGCTGAACGACAAAAACGTCTACAGCATTACCGCCACTACCTACGTACAGATGATGCCCCATACGTCTGCGGTTAATACCGGTCTGTTTTTCGGCCTGCGCGGGCGAGTTATTCCGACGTCAAGCGCCTGTACGTCAGGCAGTCAGGCTATCGGCTACGCCTACGAAGCCATTAAGCACGGCTATCAGAACGTGATGGTAGCCGGCGGTGCGGAAGAGCTGTGCCCTTCAGAAGCCGCCGTATTCGACACCCTGTTCGCCACCAGCCAGATGAACGACACACCGGAGCTGTCGCCTCGCCCGTTTGACGCCAAGCGCGATGGACTGGTCATTGGCGAAGGCGCAGGCACGCTGATCCTGGAAGAGCTTTCTCACGCTCAGGCGCGAGGCGCCACGATTTATGGTGAGATTGTCGGCTTTGCTACCAACTGCGATGCGGCCCACATTACTCAACCGCGCAAAGAAACCATGCAAGTCTGCATTGAACAGGCGTTAACGTCGGCAAACCTGTCGCCAAAAGACATTGGCTACATTTCTGCCCACGGCACGGCAACAGAACGCGGCGACGTGGCTGAAAGCCTCGCCACAGAGGCGATTTTCGGTGACAGCACGCCTATTTCCTCCCTGAAGAGCTACTTTGGCCACACGCTGGGCGCCTGCGGTGCGCTGGAAGCCTGGCTGAGTTTGGAAATGATGCGCAGCGGCTGGTTTGCTCCGACCATCAATCTGGAAAATCCCGATCCTGCCTGTGGGCAGCTGGACTATATTATGGGAGAAGGCCGCAGCATCGACACGGAATACATTCAGTCCAACAACTTTGCCTTTGGCGGCATCAATACGTCGCTCATTATTAAACGTTGGCCATAAAAACCTATGTCACAGCCCCCCTCCCTAACGCTCGCTACAGTGAGGCTGCCAGATGAAAACTGGCTGCCTCCTTCGCTGGCGCGACTGTCACCGTCCATTCTGACGCAAAGCGAGGCTTTCACGCCACAGCGCCGCTGTCAGTTTCTTACCGGGCGCTGGCTGTTGGCAGAGCTGATGCATCGACAGTTTGGCTGTGACCAACTGCCTGAAATGGGAGAGCCCGTTAACGGCAGGCCTTCGTTTGCTTCGGCCTCGCTGCCGGACTTTAACCTGAGCCACAGCGGTACCGACCTGATTGTGGCGCTGGCGCAGGGCTGCCGCGTTGGCGTAGATATCGAACAAAACAGGCCGCGAAAAAAGCTGCTGGCGCTGGCACAGTACAGCTTTAGCGAAGAAGAGTGCCTTTGGCTTGCTTCTCTACCGGAAAGCAGCCAAACGGACGGATTTTGGCAACTGTGGACCCTTCGTGAGTCGGTGCTTAAGCTTTCTGCCAAAGGCGTCTGGCAGATGAAGCAGATTGCCGTTTCTCCCTCCCAGCGGACAGTTCGAACCGATTTTTCACCCTCGCCTTTCTGCTACATTCAGCGAGATAATGACGTGCTCTGGAGCGCCGCCTGTGACACACCGTTGTCGGCTGAGCAAATTTCCGTCTGGCGGATTGACGCCGATACGCTGAGCTTTAGCCCTGAGCCGCTGACCAGTATGGTCACATTTGCCGCCGATGGCGCTCGGCGCTGACTGCAAAATAGGGTATAACCAGAAACGTAATAAACCAGAAGACGCTGACGATATGACGACCTTAACGAATAGCGAAACCGACACGCAGCGACAGACGCTGGAGCTGCTGACACAGCTTCATAATACCGGCTTTATCACCGACGGGCAGTTTGCTAGCGTGCGCCCGATATTGCTTCGCCGCAGCGATCTGCGTTTTAACACCGCCTATCGGCTGTTTACCTGGCTGGTAGAGCAGGGTCTGGTGGACGACAGACCAGATCGCCAAATGGCTCAGGCTACGATTGAGGAAACGGTAGAGCTGGTTGAGAAGGAAGCACCTCTCATTCAATCAGAACCATTCATACAAAAAACAAACAGATCGATAAAGCAAGGTGGCGGTCAGGTACCGAGAAAAGAATACAAAACACCTTTCTATATCAAGTTGTTAGTCGGGTTTGCTATAGTCGTTTTTATTCTGCGTACCCTAGGAGATCTTGCCAGCTAATTTTATGACGAGTGATACCAATGTATCGTCATAAAGCTAACCTCAACTTGAATAACGTAGGGAAATAGGAAAGGAATGTCCGATAGTCAACTGAGAAACGACCTGCTTAATGGCCTGTTTGAACGCCAGCTTATCACTGCCGATCAGCTTAGCCGCGCCAAACTCTACCTCCAGTTTATTTCCCACATCGCCTTTGATACACAAGAGGGCGCTATCGACTGGCTGTTAGAAAACCGGATCATCAGCGAACGCCCCAGCGTTTCTCAGGCTGAAGTCTTATCGAACAGCGCCGCTACTGAAACAGAAGAGTCGGAACCAGAACCCGAGTCTGAACCAGAGCCAGAACCCGAGTCTGAACCAGAGCCAGAACCCGAGTCTGAACCAGAGCCAGAACCCGAGTCTGAACCAGAGCCAGAGCCAGAGCCAGAGCCAGAGCCAGAGCCAGAGCCAGAGCCAGAGCCAGAGCCAGAGCCAGAGCCAGAGCCAGAGCCAGAGCCAGAGCCAGAGCCAGAGCCAGAGCCAGAGCCAGAGCCAGAGCCAGAGCCAGAGCCAGAGCCAGAGCCAGAGCCAGAGCCAGAGCCAGAGCCAGAGCCAGAGCCAGAGCCAGAGCCAGAGCCAGAGCCAGAGCCAGAGCCAGAGCCAGAGCCAGAGCCAGAGCCAGAGCAGGACGCTAACGCTGCTTCCTCGCTAACGCAAGCGCCAAATGACGCAGATGCGCAGGCCGTCACGCTTGAATGGCTCATGCTGCTTTACTATTCGGGGATCCTGAATTCCAGCTCGTTACAAAAGGCCAAAAAGGCGCTGGACGAGCGCCCAGAGCTGAGCTTTAGCCGGGAAGAAGATCTGCTGGCATGGCTTGAAACCCAAGGACTGGTGAAAAAAGAGCCGGAAAGAAAAGAGGCAACCAAGAAAGTCAAAAAGAGCAAACCGCTCTCCAAGACGTCGCCTAAACCCGCGGCAGCTCAGGTAAATGACCCCAAAGTAAAGAAACCCAAGAAAAAAAGAGGCTGTCTGTCCAAGCTGTTCTGGCTAGCGCTCATTCTTGGCGCTGCCGGGTACTTTATACAAAAAGACATCCTGCCAAATGAACAGTTCTGTGATGACTCCGGCGTAAGAGCCCAGCTCTCACAGCAGTTCGAACTCAGCTATCAGGATATAGACAAAGTCACGGCCGCGGGCGGTAATCGCAAAAGTGCCATTTCCTTTACCTATGCGTCGGTCTCAGACTTTATTGAAACGGCGTTCGATAGGCAGAGTAACGAAAAGAGCTGTAAGGCCAGCGTAACCTACCGAGGCACCCACCTTGCCAGCGGCGAGAAAAACGTCGTTGGCGAAATTGGCTACCGCGTCGGCAGTGGCGGCCAAGTCATCATTACGGAAGGGAAGGAGGCGATCGTTGAGCGCGTTAAAGACGCCAACTTCCAAAACTACCTGATCTATCAGGAAAAATACAAAATCACCGACGCCTTTATGGCGGGGCTCAATCAACTGGATAACTATTTACGAACCCGAGAGCGAGAGCCTGGTTTCATACCGCTAAAACAGCGCGTTCGCTGGGTTAACGTCACCGATAACTGCCGCCAGGACGCGGAAGCAGGGAGCGAACGCTACCTGTGCCCGCTGAAAGTAAAGTACGCCAACAGTACAGAGGTTGGAGCCGCAACCTTTATATTCAACTTTGATATGCCGGTGATACGCAAAGACGACGGCTGGTACCCCACCGCACAGTTTTTCAGCCTGTTCTTAGAAGCGCTGGAAAAGGAAAAGCAGAATAAGGCCGCGCGGGCAGCCTCTTCTAAACAGTCATAAAACGCTGCCGGACAAACTGGACATCAAAGGACTTAACGTGGCTAAAAGATACATTATCAATAGCGCTCAAATACTGTGGCTATTGTTAAGCCTATCGATCTTGGTATTTTCAATATATCGGTTGACCGTGCTTAGCGAGATGAAATATATCATTGAGCTGATTAGTGTCATGACATTAGCAATGATGATAGTCTGCGCCCCCCTGAGCATTGTCTCCCTCGCTATTACCGCTCTCATCTTTCTGCTCGACGATCTATGTTTTTCTGGCGAAATAAACACGTTGACCAACAGCTACATCATGCTCTTTCTAATCTGGTTAACATTCTTTGCTTCAGGCTACATACAGTGGTTTATTGCCGTCCCTCGACTTTTTAAACTACCTCCGCGCCGTTTAAAGACGCCATGACATCCGTCGGCGAAAGCTCAACGCTATCGCCGACGTTAATCATGGCCTCAAACGAGCCCTAGCGATTCCCCTCCGCCAGCAGCGGCGGTACGGTCGGCACCTGAGGCGCGTCGTCGATATCCTTTTGCGTCATCTTAAACGCTTCGGGATAGTGCTCGCGGCTGGTGCGGCGCAGGGGCTCTGTGGAGCGCCAGGTGTACAGGCAGTGCTGGCACTGGTGTACCGTCCAGACGTTAGGCACCGGAGACGTTGCCATCAGTTCAATGTGTTCATCACCACAGCGTGGACAAATCATTATGCTTCCTCCTTCTTATTCGCCAGCAGCGCGTTCAGTTTCTCAATCCAACCCTTGGTTTCCGGCAAATCGCGCACCGGCTGGCTGTAGTGGCCGCGGTTATCCGGTGCCACTGGCGTGGTGGCGTCAATAATCAGCTTGTCGGTAATGCCTGCCGGGGAAGAGCCCGGGTCGAGCTCCAGCACGGACATATTAGGCAGCTGAACCAAATCCCCTGCCGGGTTGACTTTGGCAGAGATAGCCCACATCACCTGAGGCAGGTTGAACGGGTCGACGTCCTCGTCCACCATAATGACGATCTTCACGTAGCCTAAGCCATGCGGTGTAGTCATGGCGCGCAGCCCCACAGCGCGAGCAAAGCCGCCGTAGCGCTTCTTGGTGGAAATAATCGCCAGCAGGCCGTGGGTGTACATGGCGTTCACCGCCTGCACTTCCGGGAACTCGGCCTTTAGCTGCTGATAGAGCGGCACGCAGGTTGCCGGGCCCATCAGGTAGTCGATCTCGGTCCAGGGCATGCCAAGGTAGAGCGACTCAAAGATTGGCTTGGTGCGGTAGCTGACCTTATCAATGCGCACCACCGTCATATTGCGACCTCCGGAGTAGTGGCCGGTAAACTCGCCGAACGGCCCTTCGATTTCCCGCTTGCGCCCTTCAATCACCCCTTCCAGAATCACCTCAGAGCCCCAGGGAACGTCGAAACCGGTCAGCGGTGCCGTGGCAATAGGATAGGAAGAGCCGCGCAGCGCTCCCGCCATTTCATACTCGGACTGATCGTACTTTAGCGGCGTCGCTCCCATCAGCGTAATAATCGGGTCGTTGCCCAGTGTAATAGCGACGGGCAGGTCTTCCCCGCGCTCTTCCGCCTTGTGCAGGTGCAGCGCAATGTCGTGCATTGGCACTGGCTGTAGCCCCAGTTTGCGCTTGCCCTTCACTTCCATACGGTAAATGCCGACGTTTTGCTTGCCGAAATGGTCTGGGTCCAGCGGATCGCGGGAAACCACACAGGCCTTATCGAGATAGAACCCGCCGTCTCCGTCGTTTAGCCGAAACAGGGGCAAAATGTCGAACAGGTTGATATCTTCGCCGTCGACGGTATTTTCCGCCCAGGGTGGACTCTCGCGGCGCACGGGAGCAACTGGGAAGTTTTCCCAGCGGCGAATAAATTCCGCAATCTGCTCTTTGGTTCCCGTATTGGGCGGCAGGCCCATGGCGATCGCGTGGTTTTTCCACGAGCCAAGAGTGTTTAGCGCTACGCGTGCGTCGGTAAAGCCTTCAATGTTGTCAAACCACAGTGCGGGAGCGCCTTCACCGATGCGGCCAGTTGCGTTAGCAGCGGCAGCAAGATCCGGTTCTGCCTGCACCTGCTCCTCAATCCTGAGCAGCTGACCGTGCTCTTCCAGCGCGCGCAGATAGCTGCGCAAATCGTCAAATGCCATGTTTATCTCCTTCTAATTAATATCGTCACTCGGGCTGGCGGCATGGGATAACCCCTGCCAGCGTTTAGCGCCAGGGTGCTCCAGACCGAACTGGTCGAGCACGCGGGCAATAATGTGGTTGGTTACGTCATCGATGGTTTTAGGGTGGTTGTACCAAGCGGGCATCGGAGGCACCATCGCTACCCCCATATTCGACAGCGCCAGCATATTTTCTAAATGGATAGGGCTAAGGGGCGTTTCCCGCGGCACCAGAACCAGCCGACGCTTTTCCTTAATCACTACGTCTGCGGCTCGCCCCACCAGACCATCGGCATAGCCCGCGCGGATGCCCGCCAGCGTTTTCATGCTGCAGGGTATAATCACCATGCCGTCAGTTTTAAACGAACCCGACGAGATTGCCGCAGCCTGATCCGCCGGGCTGTAGTAAACGTCAGCCAGCGCGGCGACGTCCTGAAAGCGCCACGGCGTTTCCAGCTCAATCGTCGTTTTGGCCCACTTCGAAATCACCAGATGCGTTTCCACATCAGGGATCTCTTTCAATGCCTTAAGCAGAGCAACCCCCAGCGGAGCACCGGTAGCGCCCGTCATTCCAACAATCAGTTTCATCGTGGCTCCAACCCATATTGTTCGTATACGAACTTTATGGTTAAGTAATTTATCGTCGCTGCCCGAGAATGGCAAGCCGAAAGCGTAAAAAAAGTTCTTATAAGAACGTTAGTCGCAAAAGAGGGATAAAAACCGTTAACGCCGGGCAAACGTTGAAATATACTGCCGAGATGAACCCTTAAGCCTCTGCCGCACGAGGAACGCCATGAGAATCAAACTCGAACATCTTGCTTTTCACCTGATGCGCCAGCTGTTTCAGGAACATACCGCCGAATGGCTCAGGGCGCTGCCGGATCTGACAAAGCCGCAGTACGCGGTCATGCTCGCCGTTGCCGAACGGCCGGGTATCGAGCAGGTAGAGCTTATTGATGCGGCAGTTAGCACTAAGGCCACGCTGGCTGAAATGCTGGCGCGCATGGAAACGCGCGGGCTGATTCGCCGAGAAAGAGGTACGGAAGACAAGCGCAGGCGCTTTATCTATCTGACGCCAGAAGGAGAGGCCGCTATGCAGGCGGCAATACCCGTTGCTGACAGCGTAGACAGCGCGTTTCTATCGCGCCTATCGCATCAGGAACAGGGTCAACTGGTAGCGCTTTTAAAAACGCTGACAGGAAAAAGCTGACGTTAGGCAGGTCAGATATGTAGAGCGCTTCAGATAGTCTGAAACGCTCTAGTCGATATCCGCAAAAACTAGTGGTCAATAAACACAATCTTAAACAGGAACAAGAGCGCCACGACCAGCACACAGGGGCTGATTTCACGCCAGCGGCCTACGCCCACTTTCATCACGCAGTAAGAAATAAAGCCCAGCGCAATGCCTTCAGTAATAGAGAAGGTAAACGGCATCATCACAGCGGTAATAAACGCCGGTGTCGCTTCCGTCAGGTCATTCCACTTCACCCGCGACAGGCTGGACGTCATCAGCACGCCCACATAGATCAGCGCCCCGGCTACGGCGTAAGGCTGAACCATCTTCGCCAGCGGCGACAGGAAAATCACCACCAGGAACAACAGCCCGACGACCACCGCAGTCAGGCCGGTACGGCCGCCTACAGATACACCGGATGAGCTTTCGATATAGGTAGAAATAGACGACGTACCGAGGTAAGCCCCTGCCGTGGAGGTAATGCTATCCACCAGCAGAGCCTGCTTCATGCGCGGAAACTTGCCGTTTTCATCCGCCAGACCGGCCTTGTCAGTAACCGCAATCAGCGTACCAGAGGAGTCAAACAGGTTGATCAGCATAAAGGAGAAAATCACGCCCGCCAGACCGATATCCAGCGCGCCCTTAACGTCAACCTGCCCAATGATGCTGGCAATGCTCGGCGGCATAGAAACCGCGCCCTGATAGGTCACATCGCCAACCGCCAGCCCGATACCGGTGGTCACGACAATCGACACCAGCACTGCGGCGTGAATGTTCTTCGCCGCCAGTACAGCAATAATGAAAAAGCCCAGCACGCCCAACGCTACCGGCAGCGAGGTCAGGTTGCCTACCGCTACCAGCGTCTCTGGGTTAGAAACGATGATGCCGGCGTTTTTTAGCCCCATCATGCCGATAAACAGGCCGATACCGCTGGTGATCCCCACCCGCAGGCTAACCGGAATACTGGCGATCATCCAATAGCGAATGCGAAACAGCGTCAGCAGCAGGAAGCCAACCGAGCCCCAGAAAATAGCGCCCATCGCTACCTGCCAGCTATGCCCCATCGCGCCAACCACGACGAAGGCAAAAAAGGCGTTAAGCCCCATCGCGGGCGCCAGCGCTACCGGCAGGTTTGCCAGTATGCCCATAAAAATGCTGCCCGCTGCCGCTATCAGGCAGGTTGTAACGAAAACTGCCTCGGTGTCCATCCCCGCCACACCCAAAATTTGTGGGTTGACGAAGACGATATAAACCATGGTTAAAAACGTCGTGAAGCCGGCCACGATCTCAGTGCGCACGGTGGTACCGTGCTGATGTAGCTGAAACACGCGCTCTAACAGCCCCTGCTTGTCAGCAGGACCAGAAACCGGTTTGTTCATGTCGATATCCGAAGAAAGTGTGTGAAGAAAGGGTAAAAAAACCAAGTCGCTAGATATACCAAAATGGGCAATCGATTGCATGGTTTATTTTCACTATTCCGCTATCCCCAGTGAAGGCAGCTGAGGCTCAACGTCTGGCTGTGGCGCTAAAAAAAGTAAAATAAACAGCGGGCTGTCATTTACCGTCTCGGTGTTCTACTATCAACGGTCTGTGTGATAAAAACCCCGTGACGACTACCCATATCAAGGAGCCCAAAATGAAATCGGTTGAGTGCGTTCTGTTCGACTGTGACGGTACGCTGGTCGACAGCGAAGTGCTTTGCTGTGAATCGTTTTCTATGGTTTTTAATCACTACGGTATTCCCCTTTCAACGCCAGAGTGCATTTCGCGCTTCAAGGGCACCAATCTCTATCAGGTCTTTGACGAAGTCAGAAAAGAGTACGGCCTGAACCAGACCGACGAGCTTCTTGAAAAAGCCTATCGCCAGAACATGGCCGAGCTGTTTGAAGACCACCTGCAGCCGATTGATGGCATTCGGCCCCTTCTGGAAGGTATGACAGTACCAATGGCGGTGGTCTCCAACGGGCCAGTCAGCAAGATGCAGCACTCTTTGGGGCTCACTCACCTGCTCAACTTTTTTGGCGATCGCCTCTACAGCGCCTTTGATATTCAGCGCTGGAAGCCAGACCCAGCCCTGCTTGCCTTCGCCAGTGAGCGCCTTGGCGTCGAGTTAGAGAAATGCATTCTGGTGGAAGACTCGGTTTCCGGCGCAAACGCGGGCATCGCCGCCGGTATTCCTGTCTTTTACTACTGTGCCGATCCCCATACGCACCCCATAGACCACCCACTGGTCACCTCTTTTCACCACATGAGTGAACTGCCTGCGCTATGGAAAGCGCGAGGCTGGAATATTTATCAGGGATAAACTTGATGTAGCGCCCTGTTTTTAACCTCTGCGTGGGTTTTAAAAAAGCGGCATTAATGGCAACTTAAACTAACGCCGACCTACACTATGATGTGTAGGCACTCCTTTTTTCTTCTTTGCCGTTTGCAGGTGATTCATGACGACAGAACCAGAAACTGTCAGCGTTTCAACCGTTAACTGGCAGCGCAACCTCTACGTGGTATGGCTGGGATGCTTCCTGACCGGGGCTGGGTTTAGCCTAGTGATGCCCTTTTTACCGCTGTACATTGAGCAGCTTGGCGTAACGGGCCATACGGAGCTTAACCTGTGGTCGGGCGTGGCGTTCAGCATTACCTTTCTGTTTTCCGCTATCGCTTCACCGTTCTGGGGCGGGCTAGCGGATCGGCGCGGAAGAAAGCTGATGCTGCTGCGCTCAGCGCTAGGAATGGCCATTATCATGATGCTGATGGGGCTGGCGCAAAACGTCTGGCAGTTTCTTATCCTGCGCGCCCTGCTCGGGGTGCTGGGAGGCTTTGTACCGAACGCCAACGCGCTGATCGCCACGCAAGTACCAAGAAACCGAAGCGGCTGGGCGCTGGGCACTCTGTCTACCGGCTCGGTCAGCGGCGCGCTGCTTGGCCCCATCATCGGCGGCTTTCTGGCGGATAACTACGGGCTTCGCCCGGTTTTCTTCATTACGGCCACCGTGCTGTTCATCAGCTTTTTACTAACGCTGTTTGCCGTCAAAGAGCAGTTCGTTCGCGTTCACAAGAAGGATATGCTCAGCGGTCGTCAGGTATTTGCCTCCCTTAAACGACCGAAGCTGGTTCTGGGGCTGTTTATCACCACCATGATTATTCAGGTGGCGAGCGGCTCTATCGCGCCGATTTTGACACTGTACGTGCGTGATCTGGCGGGCAATATCAATAATCTGGCATTTGTCAGCGGATTTATCGCTTCCGTACCGGGCTTTGCTGCACTGCTTAGTGCGCCGCGTCTGGGAAAGCTGGGAGATCGCATCGGGCCAGAGCGAATACTTGTGGCGATGCTGATTTTTTCTATTCTGGTGCTGCTGCCGATGTCGATCGTGCAAAACCCATGGCAGCTGGCAGCCCTACGCTTTTTGCTGGGTGCTGCTGACGGCGCGCTGCTTCCCGCCGTTCAGTCGCTGTTGATTTATCAGTGCAGCAATCAGGTAGCGGGCAGGATCTTCAGCTATAACCAGTCGTTCCGAGATATCGGCAACGTCAGTGGCCCTCTGCTGGGATCCACCGTTGCCGCCAGCCTAGGCTTTCGCGCCGTATTTGTCGTTACTGCGCTGGTGGTGCTGCTTAACGCCGTCTACTCCTACTGGTTTTTGGCCAGAAAGGCGCACGAAGCGCCTTCTGAACAGAACGAATAGTTTAAGCCGGGCCGGGTTTAGTCTTTATCGGCAGCAGGTACTGCCAAAAGGCGCGGCGGCGCTTGGTGCCCTTTCCACTCACGGCATATCTTTCGCTGAGCGCGTTGGCAATGACGTCCAACGCCAGACAGAGCAAAAAATAAACCAGCGCGATAAACAGAAAGACTTCTGTCGGGTACACCATACTGCGGTTATTGACCTGCGTGGCGAGAAACGTCAGCTCGCCGACACCCACCACGTACGCCAGCGATGTATCCTTAATCAGCGATATCCACTGGTTGATAAACGAAGGCACCATCATACGCAGCGCCTGAGGTAAAACGATGTACCACAGCACCTGCCAGCGGTTAAACCCAAGAGACATGCCCGCCTGCCACTGCCCGGCACCGATAGCGATAATGCCCGCCTTTACGCCGTGAGCCAGATAGGCTGCTGAAATCAGCGCCAGCGCGCAAATCACCGACGTAATGGCCGGGATATCAATGCCAAACAGCATCGGCAACATAAAGTAGGACCAAAAGATCAGCATAATGACGGGAATGGCACGGAAAAAGCCGAGAAAAGCGGCTAACAGCCCGCCAGCCCAGCCGCGAAACATCGCCAGAAGAACGCCGAGAATAATTCCCAGTATCGCCGAGGCTACCCCGGCTATCAGGCTGATAATCAGCGTTAACGCCGCGCCGCCTATCGGCCCGTCAGGGTAAGCGCCCCACAGCATATAGTCCAGATTGTCGTAGATAACGGTAAAGTCCATTTTCAGCGCCTTCCTTTCGCCAACATACGGTGCCCATACCACGCGCCCCACGCCTCCATCAGAGCGATGGTCGCAATATAGAGCACCGTCGCCACGCCAAAGGCCTGAAACGCGCGCAGGGTTTCTGTTTCAACCTGGCGCGACGCGTAAGACAGCTCTGCCACGCCGATGGCCATCGCCAGAGAGGTGCTTTTAACAATGTTCATGTACTGGCCGAGCAGCGGCGGAAAGGCGATTTTTATCGCCTGCGGCAAAATTGCGTAACGCATGGCCTGCCAATTGGTAAGACCCAGCGCCAGCGCCGCGTTTTTCTGGCCGGCAGCCACGCCGCGAATGCCGGAGCGAATTTCCTCAGCGATAAAGGCGCTGAAGTAAACCATCAGGCCGAACGTAGCGGCAATAAATTCAAACGAAGGCCACGCAGCGGTTATTCCAAACAGAGTGACTTCGTGGGGAGTATTCAACCAGGGGATGACCCCTTCCGGCAGCAGTTTTCCTACGCCGAAATACCAGAAAAACAGCTGAACCAGCAGCGGAGTATTGCGAAACAGGGAGCAGAAAGCGACGGCAGGAAGCCGTAAAAAGGACAAATGACTGTCCCGTGCGGCGGCAACGGCAGCGCCTAAAAGCGTTGCGGTAACGATAGAGATCGCAGACAGCCCAAGCGTCAGTAGAAATCCATCCCACAGCCACCCCAAATACTGGGGCTCCATCAGCCACTGGGTTATCTTTTCGTTCATCGTATTCTTATCCGCAAAGGCCCGGGCACAGTGTATGTGCCCGGGCCGAAAACTTAAAAGGGGACTCGCACCGAGTCCCGCTTTTTACCGACTGAGGATATTACCCTTTTGACGGATCCGGCTCTACCGCACCAAACTTAAAGTCACCGCGCGGCATGGCGGATTTGGTTTCTGGGCCAAACCAGCGGTCGTAAATCTTCAGCGCTTCACCGTCTTTTTCCAGCGCCAGCAGCACCTTGTTCACTTCTTCAACCAGGCGAGTTTCCCCCTTGGTCACGCCAACCCCCTGATACTCTTTGGTGATGCTGAACGGAGAAATCTCAAAGTCAGCCTTTACGGCGTCTGGCAGATTAGCCAGCAGGCCTACCAGCTTAGCGTCATCCTGAGTGATAGCCTGAACGTTACCGTTGCGAAGGGCGGTAAAGGCCACCGGCGTGTCGTCATAAGAGATCACTTTAGCGGTTGGGTATTTGTCGCGCAGAGTAATTTCCTGCACGGTGCCTTTGTCTGCACCAATGCGGAGCTTAGCGATGTCGTCAGGCTGCTTTAACACCCCTTTGCGGGCAATAAACTTCTGGCCAGTAGCAAAGTAGGGCACGCTGAAATCAACCTCTTTAGCACGCGCTGGAGTAATGGTGAAGTTAGCGGCAATCAGGTCCACTTTCTTCGACGCCAGCAGAGGAATACGGTTAGCCGGGTTAGTTGCTTTCAGCTCAACTTTGACACCCAACGCTTTACCGATAGCGTTAGCAATATCTACGTCATAGCCGACGATTTGCTTGGTTTTAGCATCAACGTAGCCAAACGGCGGGTTGCTGTCGAATACAGCAATGTTGATAACGCCCGCTTTTTTAATGTTGTCCAGCTGGTCTGCCTGAGCGATACCGGCGGTGCTGACTAGCCCTGCTGCCAGTACGAAAGAGAGTACGCGAAGTTTAAGTGCCATGTTTGCCATCCTGAAAAGTGTTTATTATTAATGAAGTCGTTGAGGATGAGTTAACCGCAGGCGAAGAGGGAAGTGAAATAACATAAACGGCTTTGATATTCCTTTTAGTTATAAATTTCTCTTTTAACCAACATTATTGGGATCAGTTTGGATATCGATAATTATTGTACGTTAAGCGCATTTTTGACTATCACAGAGAGCTACTCACCCCTAATCCCCGACGAAATTTAACAGTACCTCTTCATATCGGTGTTGGTGCGCTTTTACACCCATATACTATAGTGGGGTATACATTGATTTAAATATAATACTCCACTAGAGTATATGAAATACAAAGCAGTGAGGTAAGCAATGCCCAGTACTCCGGAAGAGAAAAAAAAGGTACTTACCCGGGTTCGCCGCATCAAGGGGCAGATTGATGCTCTGGAAAGAGCGCTAGAAAACGGCGCTGAATGCCGCGCCGTTCTCCAGCAAATCGCCGCCGTCCGGGGCGCAGCTAACGGACTGATGGCAGAAGTGCTGGAAAGTCACATACGGGAGACCTTTGACCAGAATGACAGCTACAGCCATGAAGTCAGGAAATCAGTTGACGATACGATTGAGCTGGTTCGTGCCTATCTTAAATAGCTGAGGCCATTATTACATTAAGGATAAATTACGCATGAAATCACGTGCCGCTGTTGCATTTGCACCAGGGAAGCCCCTGGAGATTGTTGAAATTGATGTTGCTCCGCCTAAAAAAGGCGAGGTGCTGATTAAAAACACCCACACAGGTGTTTGCCATACAGATGCTTTTACCCTCTCCGGGGATGACCCTGAGGGCGTTTTCCCGGTGGTTCTCGGCCATGAGGGAGCCGGTATCGTCGTTGAAGTCGGTGAAGGCGTCACCAGTGTGAAGCCGGGTGACCATGTCATTCCGCTTTACACCGCCGAATGCGGAGAGTGTGAATTTTGTCAGTCCGGTAAAACAAACCTCTGTGTATCGGTTCGCGAGACACAGGGGAAAGGGCTGATGCCTGACGGAACCACCCGCTTTTCTTACAACGGTCAGCCTCTTTACCACTACATGGGGTGCTCCACATTCAGTGAATACACCGTAGTGGCCGAGGTTTCTCTGGCAAAAATTAACCCAGAGGCGAACCCTGAACACGTCTGCCTGCTGGGTTGTGGCGTGACTACCGGTATTGGCGCCGTCCATAACACGGCTAAAGTGCAGCCCGGCGATTCTGTTGCCATTTTTGGCCTGGGTGCAATTGGTCTGGCTGTGGTTCAGGGAGCGCGTCAGGCAAAAGCGGGGCGTATTATCGCTATTGATATTAATCCGACAAAATTTGACCTGGCCCGTCAGTTCGGCGCCACCGACTGCATCAATCCAAATGACCATGACAAACCGATTAAAGATGTTCTGCTGGATATCAATAAGTGGGGTATTGACCATACCTTTGAATGTATCGGTAACGTTAACGTCATGCGTGCAGCGCTGGAAAGTGCTCACAGAGGATGGGGACAGTCCGTCATTATCGGGGTAGCGGGCGCCGGACAGGAGATTTCCACCCGTCCTTTCCAACTGGTCACCGGCAGGGTATGGAAAGGCTCCGCGTTTGGCGGAGTTAAAGGCCGTACACAGCTCCCCGGCATGGTCGAGGACGCCATGAAGGGCAACATTGACCTTGAGCCGTTTGTCACCCATACGATGACACTTGATGAAATAAATGACGCCTTCGAGCTTATGCATGAAGGTAAATCTATCCGGACAGTGATTCATTACTGATCCCATCAGAACGTTAACAAACTCAAACTGAAATAATCTGACGTCCGGATTTAAAGATACTTCCCCCTGACTTCCGGTCAGGGGAACTAACTATGAGATAACAGCTGATGGAACTCATCGAGCAGCATGCCAGCTCTGGCGGCTGGCAAAACGTGTACCGACATTATTCACAATCCCTTAATTGTGAAATGAATTTCGGTGTGTATCTTCCTCCTAAAGCAGTAACAGAAAAACTACCGGTGCTGTACTGGCTGTCAGGACTGACCTGTACTGAGCAGAATTTCATCACCAAATCGGGTATGCAGAATTATGCAGCCCAGCACAACATCATCGTTGTTGTCCCAGATACCAGTCCTCGGGGTAATAATGTCCCTGATGCCGACGGCTACGATCTTGGTCAAGGAGCCGGTTTTTATCTGAATGCGACAGAACCGCCGTGGAATGTGCATTACAGGATGTATGACTATATTCTCAGAGAGCTTCCGGATGTCGTCATGAATCATTTTCCTGCAACGACAAGAAAATCTATATCCGGTCATTCCATGGGAGGGTTAGGTGCTCTGGTTTTGGCTCTGCGAAATCCTAGTGAATATGTGAGTGTATCGGCATTTTCCCCGATCGTATCACCTTCTCAGGTGCCATGGGGGCAGCAAGCATTTACCGCATACCTGGGTGAAAACAGAAAAACGTGGGAAGCCTACGATCCAGTCAGCCTCATTTTACAGGGTGAAAAATTACCAGAAATCCTCATTGATCAGGGGCTGAATGACGCCTTTTATGAAGAGCAGCTACGTACCAAAAGCCTTGAGAAAGTATGCAGTGAGATGAACATCAATGCGTCGATCCGGTATCATACTGGTTACGACCACAGCTATTATTTCATTTCCAGCTTTATTGGCGAGCACATTGCTTACCATGCAAACAGACTAAGGTTGTTCGGGTGATTTAATTTCCTTCCACAGAAAATGTGCTTAATTCCAGGCTCTGTACAGGGCCTGAATCCTGCAGACCTGAGATGTACTGTAATCGGTGGCCTCAGAGGTTTCTTTAATGCTCAGTTTCTTAACCTGCCGGTAGTAAAGGACTTTCTTTATTCTCCTCTTTCACTGAGAAAAGTTTACCTTATTAATTAATTTCGTTATGAAATTAATTTATTTCTTATAAAACAATCACATTGTGATTATTGCCATTTTTAAAAAAAGAAAACTTGTTGAAGTCTATTTTTTAAATGATAATTATTATCAAATTGTAATTGGTTATCATTATTAGTATGAAATCAACAAACTCATCCTCTACTTCCCTGCAGCCGGGACTGGGCCTTTACTCTGAGCAGTCGACAAGACCCGCACAAATAGACAGCCGGGAACTCCTTGGTGAAAACGGCATACTGCTGATCGACCATCAGAACCAGCAGTACCAGCTGCGCGTAACCAAGACAGGAAAACTGATTTTAACCAAGTAAAAATCCCCCGTTACCTACCGCATTATGCGCTAGTAGACGGGACTATTTCAGCCAGCCACCCAGACCTCGCGTCAAGGCAGCCAGCAGCTTTCGTTTCATTGATGACTTTCATGGAGTGTTGCAGCTATGCTTCGCCTATCGCCCTTGTGTATTACCCTTGCCTGCGCCTTACCGCTTATGGCTAACGCCCAATCACAAAACGCCACCGCCAGTAATGACGTCATGACCGTCGTCGCCACCGGTAACGATCGAAACGCCTTTGAAGCGCCGATGATGGTGACTGTTGTTGACCCTTCAGCGCCAGAGAATCTGGCAGTGAACAGCGCAGCAGATCTCGTGCGTTCCATTCCCGGCATCACGATATCAGGCATTGGCCGCAGCAACGGTCAGGACATCACCATGCGCGGCTACGACAAGCGCGGCATACTGATGCTGGTGGACGGCATTCGTCAGGGAACCGATACCGGTCACCTGAACGGCATTTTCCTCGATCCCGCTCTGATAAAGCGCGTTGAAGTGGTTCGAGGCCCGTCAGCCCAGCTGTACGGCAGTGGCGCACTCGGCGGCGTTATCGCCTTTGAAACCGTTGATGCCAAAGATCTGCTGCGCGACGGTGAGCAGGGCGGCGTGCGCCTGTTCGGTTCAGGCGCAACGCTAGATCACAGTCAGGCGATGGGCATCACCGCCTTCGGCCGCACTGACAGTCTGGACGGCATCTTTTCTGCAAACTTCCGCGACAAGGGCAACCTGAGGCTCAGCAACGGCGAAACCGCCCCTAACGACGAAAACATCGGCTCTTTCCTGGCAAAGGGCACCTGGTACATGACGGACGCCCAGTCGCTGACGGCTAATCTGCGCTACTACAACAACGATGCCAGAGAGCCAAAGAACCCGCAAAACGCGCAGCCGGGCACCACGTCAACCGACCTGATGACCGATAGAACCACTGAAAGCAAAGACGCCCAGCTGGTATATCGTCTCAATCCGTCCGATCTGGATTGGCTGGACGCTACCACTCGCGTTTACTACTCAGAAACCAATATCGACTCCACGCCGGAAGGCAAGCGTGAGGAAGGCCGCAAGCAGAAAACCGAAGGCATTAAGGTTGAAAACCGCTCTCGCCTGTTCCAGCAAAGCGCTGTTCCAAACCACCTGACCTACGGGGCGGAAACCTATAAGCAGAAGCAAAATCCGAGCGGCGCCACCACCAGTTTCCCCGAAGCAGAAATCAAATTTGCCTCCGGCTGGCTGCAGGATGAACTGACCCTGCGGGATTTACCCGTGTCGTTTATCGCCGGCGTGCGCTACGACAACTACAAGGCTGAAAGCAGCGGCTATAGCGATATCGATGCCGATCAGTGGTCGCCGAAGGTTGCCATGAGCATCTTCCCTACCCAGTGGCTGAGCCTGTTCGCTTCCTATTCTGAAGCCTTCCGGGCACCCACCATGGGGGAAATGTACAACGACTCCCTGCACTTCAGCATGGGGCCAAACATGAACAACTACTGGAAGCCTAACCCTAACCTGAAGCCGGAAACCAACGCCACCACCGAAGCCGGATTTGGCCTGCGGTTTGATAACCTGCTGATGGCTGACGACGGCCTGAAATTTAAAGCCAGCTATTTCAACACCAAGGCTGAAGACTACATCGATACCACCGTCAACATGAAAGTAGGCTATCGGCCGGGCGTCGGCGTGATCTGCTCGCCGTGTGAAACCACCTCGGTCAACATTCCTCGCGCCAAAATCTGGGGCTGGGATCTGATGATGGACTATCAGACCAACTACTTCGACATGAGCGTTGCCTACAACCGCACCAGCGGTAAAAACGAAGACACCGGAGCCTGGCTCTCAACCGTTAGCCCGGACACCGTATCTACCAAGCTTAACGTCCCTCTGGGCAATACTAATGCCGCCGTAGGCTGGATAGGCGTGTTCGCTGACCGCATCAAGGATGCGCCGACGCCTCAGAGCGGCTACGCCACTCACGACTTCTACGTCAGCTATAAGCCAGACCTGTTTAAAGACAGGATGACCACCAGCGTGGTGATCTCCAACGCCTTTGACAAAGAGTACTACACGCCTAACGGCGTGCTGCAGGACGGTCGCAACGTGAAGCTGTTTGCCAGCTATCAGTTCTAACGCTTTAACGAACCAAGTCCATAGGCCGCTCGCACTGTGCGAGTGGCCTAAACGGCAGGGTGCGAATTCAACCAACCGCTATACGGGAAAAGAAAGATGACAATCTCTTTATACGATCGCTATCTACAGGCCAAACAGCAGCACCCTGAGGAGTTTGCCAGAGATCTGGCTAAGCGACTCGGCGTCAGCGAAGCAGAGCTGACCCACGCCCGCGTGGGTCACGACGCACAGCGCTTGAATAGTGATGACGTCCGGGCGCTTCTGGCAGCGCTTGAGAATGTCGGCGAAACCAAGGCCATTACCCGCAATGAATACGCGGTGCATGAGCAAGTGGGCGCCTATGCCAATCAGCACCTCAGCGGTCATGCAGGGCTGATACTGAACCCGTACGCGCTGGATCTTCGCCTATTTCTCAACCACTGGCTTTTTGCCTTTGCCTTGACGGAGCAGACGGCACGCGGTGAACGCCGCAGCATTCAATTTTTTGACGCCAGCGGAGACGCACTGCATAAAACCTATGCAACGGAAAATACTGACATGTCCGCCTGGCAGCAGGTTATCGATACCTTCACTCTCTCGGATAACCCTGCACTAACGGGGCTTTCTTCTGAACCGGAAAAAGCGGCGGAAGCGAGTGCGATTGACAGTGCAGCTATCGATCGCGAATGGCGTGAAATGACTGACGTCCACCAGTTTTTCACCCTGTTGCGTAAACATAACATCAGCCGCCAGCAGGCCTTTGCCGCCGTAGATAACGATCTGGCTCAGCGCATCGACAATCAGTCTTTACGCCAGCTGCTGGATATGGCGAAAAACGATGCCAACGACATTATGGTGTTTGTAGGCAACCGAGGCTGCGTTCAGATTTTCACAGGTAAAATCGAGCGCGTCGTTCCCCACGGCAAGTGGCTGAACATCTTTAACCGCGACTTCGTTCTGCACTTGATAGAAGACGACATTGTCGAAAGCTGGATCACCCGCAAACCGACCAAAGACGGCATCGTCACCAGCCTTGAGCTGTTCGCTGCCGACGGCACGCAAATCGCCCAGCTTTACGGCCAGCGCACTGAAGGGCAGGAAGAGCAGTCCCAGTGGAGAAAACAGTTGGACAAGCTGCTTCAACAGCCGATGGTGTTTGCATGAAAAAAACGTTGATAAAAACAGCGCTGGTTCTCAGTGCCCTGTTCAGCACGGCGTCTTTCGCCGCCGAACAGCGGGTTATCAGCATAGGCGGTGACGTAACAGAAATCGTCTATGCGCTGAACGCACAGAACCTGCTGGTGGGACGCGATTCCACCAGCATGACGCCCAAAACGGTTCTAAGCCTGCCCGACGTCGGCTACATGCGCCAGCTCAACGCAGAAGGGCTTCTTTCCCTTAAGCCGACGCTGATACTCGCCAGCGAGCTTTCCCAGCCGACGCTGGCGCTGGAGCAGGTAAAAAACAGCGGTGTTAGCATTGTCAGCGTACCCGGTACGCCATCCCTTGAGACAGTAACAAAGAAAATCGCCGTCGTCGCTGACGCGCTGGGGAAAAAGCCCGAAGGTGAACAGCTTATTGCTGACTTTAACCGACAGCTCGACGCGCTACCGAAAAAGTCTCTGACAACCAAAGTGCTGTTTGTCATGAACTACGGCGGTGGTGAACCGATGGCCGCCGGGCAAAATACCGCCGCCGAAGCCATTATCACCCAAGCGGGCGGGAAAAACGCTATGCAGGGCTTTAACCGCTATCGTCCTCTTTCCCAAGAGGGCGTCGTTGCCGCCGCGCCCGATCTTCTCCTTATTACCACCACAGGCTTTCAGACTCTGGGCGGTGAAGAGAAAATCTGGCAGCTTCCCGGCATTCGCCACACTCCCGCCGGGCAGAACCATCGCCTTCTGGTCGTTGACGATCTGGCGCTGCTGGGCTTTAGCCTGAAAACGCCAGAGGTAATGGCTGAGCTGCAAAAGGCGATGGATATCCAGCCCTAGCGCACTAAGTTGATAAGAACATAAGTTGATAAGAATAAAGGCTCGAAGGAGAGAAGATCTCTTTCGAGCCTTTTGACTTCTATCACGCTAATAACCAACGAAAGGAATAAGATAGTTCCCTTTGTGACTTTATTAAAAGGGAAGTAAATATGAACAAAACGTGGAAATGGGTCTTCGGAGCCGCATGCGGGATGCTTTTTTCTTTTCAGGCCAGCGCTCAGGTCGATATGGTACGCCAGCAGCTTCCTGAGCAGGGCATCTCGATTGATATTCCCAAGGGCTTTACCCCGATGGACGAGATGATGAAAAAAATGAAGTATCCGTCGGAAAACCGCCCAAACGTTATTTTTACCGATGAAAAAGGAAAGGTTAACGTGGCGATAAACGCAGGCATGGCGCCGTTAAGAGCGGAACAGCTAGACGTTTATAAAGACTTTATGCTTAAAGCCATGAGCAACTATCAGCCAACCGCAGAAGAAGTCACTCTGGACGGGGGCAAGAAAGCCTGGCTCATTAGCTTCGTTTCTAAAGCGGTAGACACCGACATTCATAACACTATGCTGGTGACGTCCGTTAAGGACAAGGCCGTTATTGCTGCGTTTAACGCCACAAAAGACCAGTGGGATATCTATAAAGATTCGGTCAAACCGTCTTTACTGTCGATAAAGTTTGAAGAAAGCGCAGCCAAATAGCTGACGTAGCCAAACAAAAAAGGCCGCCTGACAAAGACCGGCGGCCGATATCTTTCTGTCATCCCAGTTACTTCTTCGCCAGCACGCTCTCTATTTCATCTCCACTCAGGTGGCGGAAGTCCTGCCCCTTAACGAAGTAAAAGATAAACTCGCAGATATTCTGGCAGCGGTCACCGATACGCTCGATAGAGCGGGCGCAGGCCAGCGCGGTTAGCACGCTAGGGATGGTTCGCGGGTCTTCCATCATATAGGTCATCAGCTGGCGAATAATGCCTTCGTACTCCAAATCGACCTTTTTGTCTTCCCGGTAGATGCGCACGGCCTCATCGATGTCCATGCGGGCAAAGGCGTCCAGCACGTCGTGCAGCATCTGCACAGTATGACGACCCAGCGACTCCAGATTCACCAGCAGCGTCTTATGCTGCTGAGAGAACTTCTCCAGCGCCATGCGGCAGATTTTGTCCGCCACATCGCCGATCCGCTCCAGCTCAGAGACAGTTTTGGTGATCGCCATCACCAGGCGAAGATCGCTGGCGGTAGGCTGGCGCTTGGCGATGATGCGCACACACGCCTCATCGATGTCGACTTCCATTTTGTTGACCTTGTGGTCATCGTCAATCACCCGCTGCGCCATGGCCTCATCCGCCTGATGCATTGCGTTGATAGCGTCTGTCAACTGCTGCTCCACCAACCCGCCCATCACCATCACCTGTGTGCGGATGTGCTCCAGTTCGGCGTTAAACTGGCCGGAAATATGCTTGCCTAAGTTTAGGTTTTCCATTTTTAATCCTCATATATTTACACTAAATACTTCGCGTTGCAGGAAGGCGGCAAGCGAGGGAATCCCCAGGAGCTTACATAAGTAAGTGACTGGGGTGAGCGAGCGCAGCCAACGCACCTGCGGCGCGAAGTATGACGTGTAAAATCAACCATAGCGGCCAGTGATATAGTCTTCAGTCTGTTTCTTCTGCGGTGTAGTAAACATCATATCGGTATTGGAATACTCAATAAGCTCCCCCAGATACATAAACGCTGTATAGTCGGAGCAGCGGGCGGCCTGCTGCATATTGTGGGTCACGATCACCACCGTATAGTCTGACTTCAGCTCGCTGATAAGCTCTTCGATGCGCCCGGTTGAGATCGGGTCGAGCGCGGAACAGGGTTCATCGAGCAGCAGCACTTCCGGCTTGATGGCGATACCGCGGGCAATGCACAAACGCTGCTGCTGCCCACCGGACAGGCTGTAGCCACTCTGGTTCAGCTTGTCTTTGGTTTCATCCCACAGGGCGGCTTTAGTCAGCGCCCACTGCACTCGTTCGTCCATCTGCGCGCGAGGAAGCCGCTCAAACAGGCGTACGCCAAAGGCAATGTTGTCGTAAATCGACATGGGAAACGGCGTTGGCTTTTGGAATACCATCCCCACTTTGGCGCGCAGCAGTGCGACGTCTTGGGAGTTGTCCAGAATGTTGTCGCCGTCCAGCAGGATTTGCCCGGTCGCGTTCTGCTCTGGATAAAGCTGATACATCTTGTTAAAAGTGCGCAGCAGGGTTGATTTGCCGCAGCCGGATGGGCCGATAAAGGCCGTCACCTGATTTTTAGCGATGTCCAACGAGATGTTCTTCAGCGCGTGGAACTTCCCGTAGTAAAAGTTGAGATCGCGCACCTGAATTTTGCTTTCGCAAGAAGTGGTTCCCATAGGCGTCATGACTTCCTCTCTCTTAATATTTCTTCTTGGCAAAAATGACACGCGCCAGAATGTTCAGTAACAGCACGCACAGCGTAATTAGCAGTACACCCGCCCAGGCCAGCTGTTGCCATTCGGCAAAAGGACTCATGGCAAACTTGAATATCGTTACCGGCAGGTTGGCTATCGGGTACGACAGGTCAAGGCTCCAGAACTGGTTCGACAGGGCGGTAAACAGCAGCGGAGCGGTTTCCCCGGCGATACGGGCGATAGCCAGCAGCACCCCAGTAATGATGCCGGAGGTTGAGGCCTTCAGCGTCAGCGACAGAACGATTTTCCACTTGGGCGTACCAAGGGCATAGGCCGCCTCACGCAGGGTGTCTGGCACTAGCCGCAGCATGTTTTCAGTCGTGCGGATCACAATAGGCACCTGCAGCAGCGCTAGCGCAATGACGCCCGCCCAGCCTGAGAAGCGCTCCATCTGAGTCACGACCAGCGTATAAACAAACAGGCCAACGACAATCGAAGGAGCTGACAGCAGAATATCGTTGATAAAGCGCACGACCGACGCCAGCCAAGACTTGCGCCCGTACTCCGCCAGATAGATGCCCGCCAGAATGCCCAGCGGCGTACCGATAACCGTCGCCCACAGGATCAGCAGGCCGCTGCCCGCGATGGCGTTAGCAAGCCCACCACCTTGAGTATTAGGCGGCGGCGTCATTTCGGTAAACAGAGCCAGCGACATGCCGTCGATACCGCGGGTAAAGGTAGAAAACAGGATCCAGATAAGCCAAAACAGGCCAAAGGCCATTGCCAGCATGGATACCAGCAGCGCCATGCGGTTTTTCTGGCGGCGCCACGCCTGCATGCTGCGGCGGGTCGCTTCGCGGGAGGCGGCTTCCGATCTCACAATGCTCATCTTAGCGCCCCTCATTCTTGTTTAAACGTAGGATCATCAGCTTGGACAGCGACAGAACGATAAAGGTAATCACAAACAGAATCAGCCCAAGCTCCATCAGCGCGGCAGTGTGCAGCCCCGATTCCGCTTCGGCGAACTCGTTAGCCAGCGCCGAGGTAATACTGTTGCCGGGCATAAACAGCGAGAAGCTGTCGAGCTGGTAGGTGTTGCCGATAATGAAGGTCACCGCCATGGTTTCCCCCAGCGCTCGCCCGAGACCCAGCATCACACCGCCAATCACGCCGTTTTTGGTATAGGGCAGCACAATGCGGCGAATAACTTCCCAAGTGGTGCAGCCGATGCCGTAGGCGGACTCTTTCAGCAGCGTTGGCGTCTGCTCAAACACGTCACGCATCACTGCAGCAATATAGGGAATAATCATAATGGCCAGAATTACCCCGGCAGCCAGAATGCCGATACCAAAGGCCGGGCCAGACAGTAGGGTTCCGATAATAGGAATGCTCGAGACCACGTCTCCCACTGGCTGTTGAAAATATTCAGCGAACAGCGGCGCGAAGATAAACAGGCCCCACATGCCATAAACGATGCTGGGGATTGCCGCCAGCAGCTCAATGGCAATCCCTAGCGGGCGCTTGAGCCAGTTAGGAGCCAGCTCTGTCAGAAACAGTGCGATACCGAAGCTCACCGGCACGGCGATCAGCAGCGCGATAATAGAAGTGACGATCGTGCCGTAAATCGGCACCAGCGCGCCGAACTCATCAGCGGGCGCATCCCATTCTTTGTTCCAGAGAAAGCTGAGGCCGAACTTTTGTATGCTCGGCCAAGAGGCAACAATCAGAGAAACGATAATGCCGCCCAGCAGTAAAAGCGTAATCAGCGCCGCCAGTCTGACTAGCGCGCTGAAAATAATATCGCCCTGCTTTCCCGGCGCTTTTATCATTGGCTTGTATTCCGCCATTGGGTCTCCCTGCGGTGGGTTAGCGCCCTCTCTTTTTCAGAGAGGGCGACCAAAAGTTAATTAGTAAATGGGTTTGCCGCTGGCATCTTTAATCTGGGTTTTCCAAGCGCTGCGCACTTGCTCAATGACCGCATCAGGCAGCACGGCGTAGTCCAACTCTTTCGCCAGAGTACCGCCCTTGGTGTAGCCCCAGTCGAAGAACTTCAGCACTTCAGCGCCGCGCTTGGCGTCTTTCTGGGTTTTATGCACCAGAATGAACGTTGTAGAGGTGATCGGCCAGGCGTCTTTACCTTTCTGGAAGGTCAAATCCTGAGCGAACGACTTAGACCAGTCGATGCCTTTAGCCGCAGCGCTAAAAGATTCCTGAGTAGGACTGACCGCTTCACCGTTAGCGGAGATTAACTTGGTGTAGGCTAGATTGTTCTGCTTGGCATAGGCATATTCCACATAGCCAATAGAGCCCGGCAGGCGCTGTACGAAAGCGGCAATGCCGTCGTTACCCTTACCGCCTAGGCCAATTGGCCATTTTACCGTAGAGCCGACGCCTACTTGCGCTTTCCACTCGGGGCTGACTTTCGCCAGATAGCTGGTAAACACGAATGAGGTACCGGAGCCGTCAGCGCGGCGAACAACGTTAATGGCCTGATCCGGCAGCTTCACGCCGGGGTTCAGTTTGGCAATAGCCGGGTCATTCCACTTCTTCACCGTGCCGAGGTAGATATCTCCCAGCGTTTTACCGTCCAGCGTCAGCTCCCCTGACTTAATGCCCTGAACGTTTACCGCCATCACGACACCGCCGATCACGGTAGGAAACTGGAACAGGTCTTCTTTTTCCAGACGCTCGTCAGCCAGCGGGGCATCCGATGCGCCGAAGTCAACAGTATTGGCGTTGATTTGCTTAACGCCGCCGGATGAACCGATCCCCTGATAGTTAATGTTGTTGCCGTGCTCTTTTTGATAGCTGTCCGCCCACTTGGCGTAAACAGGAGCCGGGAAGGTCGCGCCCGCACCGGTGATGTTTTCAGCGGCAAAGGCAGTAAGTGCAGTCATTGAAACGGTGGCGGCTATGCCGAAAGCGAGCGTTGTACGTATCAGTTTCATGATTCCTCCTAAAGGAATGCGATTGTCTCTGTAGCAAGCAAAACGTCAGATGATTAACGAGTACGCTGGAAACATTAAGACCCTTTGATGACAGTATAATGTCGGGTCTATTACAGTTTTATGACAGCCGACTTTTTCCTGTAAGCAAAGGTGTTTTTATATTAGTGGCAAATTGCCATTAAATTTTATTGACCCACATAGTGTCTTTGTGCCACTATATTAAACACAGGGTAGGAGCTACCCTTAAGGGCAGGAAACTGCCGCCGTGCTGGACAGACCGGCGCGGGACATTCATTGATTGGAGGATTTCCATCATGCATAACCTGATACTCAACAGCGATTCTTACAAGACGTCCCACTTCCTTCAGTACCCACAGGGGACGGAATACATCTCCAGCTATATTGAATCCCGCGGCGGTGTTTACCCTAAAACACTATTTTTTGGCCTGCAGATGTTTATCAAGCAGTACCTGATGACCCCAATCACCCTGACGGACATCAACGAAGCCGAAGAGATGATGGCGCTGCACGGCCTGCCGTTTAACTATGATGGCTGGATGCATATTTTGCAGGCGCACAGCGGCTACCTGCCGCTGGAAATTGAAGCGGTACCGGAAGGAACGCTGGTGCCGACGGGTAATGTGCTGGTTCAGGTTATCAACACCGATCCCAAGTGTGCATGGCTTACCAGCTATATAGAAACTGCGCTGCTGCGCGCTGTCTGGTACCCGACGACGGTGGCGACCATCTCCAAAGCCTGCCACAGCCTGATAGCGCGCTATTTACAGGATACTGCCGACTCCCTCGATGGCTTACCGTTTAAACTGCACGACTTCGGCGCCAGAGGAGCAAGCTCAGAAGAGAGCGTCAGCATCGGCAGCCTAGCCCATTTAGTCAACTTTATGGGCACCGACAGCCTAGCAGCGCTGGTTAGCGCCAAGCGCTTTTATCACAGCCCAATGGCCGGATTTTCCATTCCTGCCGCCGAGCACAGCACCATCACCAGCTGGGGCCGCGAGGGAGAAACAGACGCCTATGCCAATATGCTTAGACGCTTTGGAGGCAAGGGTCGAACCGTTGCCGTGGTCAGCGATTCCTACGACCTTTGGAACGCCATCGATAACATTTGGGGCGGCAGCCTGAAATCACAGGTGGAAAGCAACGGCGGCACGCTGGTGATCCGCCCCGACTCTGGCGATCCTGTCGCTATTGTCAATGAAGCTATTGAGCGCCTGATGGCAAAATTCGGCTTTCGCGTGAACAACAAAGGCTACAAGGTGCTGCCGGACTTTATCCGTATTATTCAGGGGGATGGCATTTCAGCCTCTTCTATCGCCGATATCCTGCGGGAAATGAAGAATCGACGCCTGAGTGCGGAAAACGTGGCGTTCGGTATGGGCGGTGAACTGCTGCAAAAAGTGAATCGCGATACGCAGAAGTTCGCCATGAAGGCTTCCGCCATCTGTATTAACGGCCAGTGGAAAGACATCTACAAAGACCCAATCACTGACAGCGTGAAGCGCTCTAAAAAAGGCCGACTGGCGCTGATAAAAGACAACGGCGAGTTTAAAACCGTCGCTCGGGACAGCATAGCCCCAGAGAAAAATCTGCTGGTGCCGGTATATCGCGACGGTCAGCTAGTTGTTGACGACACACTGGACGCTATTCGCCAGAAAGCCGTGCAGGACTGTATCACGGCTTAACTGTCACAGTTCATCAATGCTGCTCATCAATCAACGCGGGGGCTAACGTTCCCGCTTTTTTATCACCACTGTTTTTATCGCTATCACTTTTATTTTTCTCTCTAGCTCTAAATCTACGCGCCTTTTTCTTGATGTGATAATCAAGGGTAACTACTATCGTCTCTTCTTTAATTAACCCCAACATAAATACGACTATGGATAACGCACAGCATCAGGGAAAGCCTGAAAGTCACACTCCGGACATTGTTCGCGCTAACAGGCGCAGCAGAATGCCAGACACGCTTATCATCATCTTCTTTATCGGCATTTTTGTTTCGGCCTTAACTTATTTCATCCCCGTTGGCTCATTTCAGATCAAAGAGGTTCACTATCTGGTCGAAGGGGTAGAAAAAGCCCGTAAGGTTATCGACCCGACGTCTTTTAGCTACGCAACCGATCCTGACGGTCAGCCGATATTTAAAAAGATTGCGCTGTTTGCCAGCGGTGACGGCATTGGACTGCTTAACTTCCCGTTTGAAGGGCTAGCTTCTGGAGATAAGTACGGCTCAGCCATCGGCATCATTATGTTTATGCTGGTGATTGGCGGTGCGTTCGGCATCGTTATGCGTACCGGCACTATCGACAACGGCATCTTGCGGCTTATCGATAAAACTCGCGGCAACGAAATACTCTTTATTCCCGCCATGTTTTTCCTGTTCTCGCTAGGCGGCGCGGTATTTGGCATGGGGGAAGAGGCGATAGCCTTTGCCATCATCATTGCGCCGCTGATGGTCAGGCTCGGCTACGACAGCATTACAACCGTCATGGTGACCTACGTTGCCACTCAAATAGGCTTTGCAACGTCGTGGATGAACCCGTTTAGTGTGGTGATTGCGCAGGGTATTGCCGACGTGCCGGTGCTGTCGGGCTCGACGCTTCGCATCTGCCTGTGGCTTGGATTTACGCTATTTGGCACCGCTTTTACCATGGCCTATGCGCGCAAGATCAAGCGCGCGCCGGAAAAGTCCTACAGCTACCACAGCGATAACTATTTCCGCGAACGGTCAACGCAGGTAAAAAAAGCGGACTTCGGCCTAGGCTACTGGCTGGTGCTGTTGACGATTGTCGGCGTGATGGTCTGGGTGGTTTGGGGCGTAGTGGCTCACGGCTGGTACATTCCGGAAATTGCCGGACAGTTTTTCGCTATGGGCGTGATAACAGCCATTATCGGTGTGCTGTTTAGGCTAAACGCCATGACGCTTAACGACGCTGCCGACGCTTTTAAAGAGGGGGCAACGGTCATGATTGCTCCCGCACTGCTGGTCGGCTTTGCTAAAGGCATAATGCTGCTTATCAGCGGTTCCGGCGCCAGCGATCCTAGCGTGCTCAATACCGTTCTCAACAGCACTGCTGGGATGATTGGCGGCATGCACGACTCTTTTGCCGCCTGGTGTATGTATACCTTTCAGTCGATTTTTAACTTCTTCGTTCCATCAGGTTCCGGCCAAGCAGCGCTGACCATGCCGCTGATGGCCCCGCTAAGCGACCTGATAGGCGTTACGCGTCAGGTTTCCGTGCTGGCGTTCCAACTGGGGGATGGATTTACCAACGTGGTAATTCCCACCTCGGCTTCTCTGATGGGCACGCTGGGCGTATGCCGCGTTGACTGGGGTAACTGGATCCGCTTCAGCTGGCGCTTCATGCTGTGGCTGTTCATCTTCTCCAGCATTGTGGTGATCGGCGCTCAGATGGGCGGCTATGCGTAAAGTCTAAAGATTCGGGGAAGCCAAGGCTTCCCCGAATTTCATCACCCCGTTCCCAGCATGTGCTGAATAATAAAGTAGTGATCTTCAAACATAACCTGCGGGTCAAGCTCGCTGAGCGGTACCCATCGAGCGGCTCTGGCGTCATCGCCTCCCTTCACCTTCGGCAGCGCAGTATCGGGAGCCAGCTCGATATAAAACGCATGAGTAATGGTTCTCCCCCGTGCTGAACGGTAGGGCGCGTCGTACACCCCCTGTTGCCTGATAGACCCCTTAAGCACTGGCGTAGGCACTTTCAATCTGGTTTCCTCACGCAGTTCCCTTAGGCAGGCCTCCAGTAAGCGCTCACCCTGATCGACAAATCCTCCCGGTAGTGCCCACAGGCCCTTTCCGGGGCTGGCGCGGCGCTCGATAAGCAAAATATGACCGGACTGGATCACTACCGCATCAACGGTGACAAACACCGGTGGATAGGGTGCCGCTTTCCACGCCTCTCGATACTTTTTGATGAAAGTGATCTCGTCATGAACCTGACTGTAACCAGAAGCCTTTTGGGCAAACTCCGCCAAATAGTTAGCCACCTGCGGCGGTAAAACACCGAGTTGAACCTGCTCATCCAGCACGCTTCGAGGCTCGTCGGTAAAAAAAGCTTCCCTCAGAGGAGTCGCGCTGATGTCGCGCACGCTGTCGATGCTCACGCTGTGCCATTGAGGAAACAGGCTTAAATAAAAGCCGGTGCTGTCCTTCTTATGACCTATCAAGGCAACTTTAGCCGGGCGGTGGGGTGAAAGATGGTGAGCGGTCACTAATCCGTTGACCGTGGACTGAACGTTGCGCACCCACAGCTCGTCGTTGTACATCACATCCATCAGCGGCAAGCAGAGCAATCTGGCATTCTCTTCAGGCGCCAAACAGCGACGGAGCATCTCTTCCCGCTCCTGATGCGTCCATGGATTACGTGGGCTTCTTGGCTCCCAGGCGGAGCCAATGAGCACAATCATCTTATCTGCCTGATTAAGCCCTTCGCGAACGACAGCCAAATGTCCATGATGAAAAGGCTGAAAGCGGCCGATAAAAACAGTGAAATCATAGGGTTTAGTCATATTGCAAGCTCCTTGCAAACGGGGATAGCGAAGCGTCTTTCGCCTGGCTTATCGAATACGAGCCTTGATATTGGCTCTCAACAGCCTTATTATTGGCTTATAGCCACTATATAGCAAGAACAAATCATCGGCAGCGGGGAAACCTTTATGTATCAAACAGAGCAAGAGTATCTGGATAACTACCGTATCCAGAATTATGACATCCCCCTGCTTTCTATCGACGTCGCTATTTTTACCCTGATAGCGGGCAGGCTTCATATTCTGCTGGTCGAACGCGGCTCGTTTCCCTTTAAAGGCGCGTGGGCGCTGCCCGGCGGCTTTATCAACAAGCAGCTGGATGAAAACCTGCACGCCTGCGCCCTGAGAAAGCTTGAAGAAAAAACCGGCGTGGCGATATCAACAGCGTTGCCGCACTTAGAGCAGGTGGAAACCGTCGGCAATGCAGAACGCGATCCGCGCGGCTGGTCGGTGACCACTCTGTATATGGCACTGATCCCTTACGCGCAGGTAAAAGGGTTTACCGATACAGTCACCGACGCGCGCTGGTGGCCTTTCGATGAGGCTAAAGCCTTGTCTCTGGCCTTTGACCATGAAACGCTGTTAGACAAGGCTCGCACCCGCCTAAAAAACAAAACGGCCTATACAGTACTACCCATCCACGCCGTCAGTGCGCCTTTTACCCTAACCCAGCTACAGCAGGCGTTTGAAGAGCTGCTGGAAAAACCGATTGAGAAAAAGTCGTTCCGCCGCCGCATTCTCTCCGCCGAGCTGTTGGAAGAAGCGGGACAAGGGCTACCGGAAGGGGGACTGGGAAGGATCGCCACGCTGTATCGACCCGCACCGGGATGCGGAGAACATACGTTTGTGTGGAGCCTGGGGTGAGAAGCGCCCAATAAAAATCCGGCTATGCTTTAAAAAAACATAGCCGGATTTGCCAAACTTACTTCTTTACAACTCTTCCACTGTCTTACTTTCTTCTTTTAAATAACGCGTTATTCTACCGTCACCGACTTCGCCAGATTGCGCGGTTGGTCAACGTCCGTGCCCTTAATCAGGGCAACGTGGTAGGAGAGCAGCTGTAGCGGGATGGTGTAAAAAATCGGCGCGGCGATTTCTTCTACGTGAGGCAGAGGAATAATCGTCATGCCTTCCCCGCTGGAGAAGCCCGCGTTTTCTTCGGCAAACACGTACAGCTGACCGCCACGCGCACGCACCTCTTCGATATTGGACTTCAGCTTTTCCAGCAGCTCGTTGTTTGGAGCGACGACGATAACCGGCATGTCGGCATCAATCAGCGCTAGAGGGCCGTGCTTCAGTTCACCTGCCGCATAGGCTTCCGCATGGATATAGGAAATCTCTTTAAGCTTCAGCGCCCCTTCCATCGCGATAGGGTACTGGTCGCCACGGCCGAGGAACAGCGCATGGTGCTTCTCAGAGAAGTCTTCCGCCAGCAGCTCAATGGACTTTTCCAAAGAAAGAAGCTGATCGATGCGGTTTGGCAGCGCCTGAAGCGCGTGCACAATCTCTTTTTCCTTTTGCTCGCTCATGCCGTGCAGGCGGCCAAAGCGAGCCACCAGCAGCAGCAGAACCGTCAGCTGAGTGGTGAATGCCTTAGTGGACGCTACGCCGATTTCCGCACCGGCGCGAGTCATCAGCGCAATGTCGGATTCACGCACCAGAGAAGAACCGTGCACGTTGCAAATAGCCAGCGAGCCTAAATAGCCAAGCTCTTTAGACAGGCGCAGCGCTGCCAGCGTGTCCGCCGTTTCACCCGACTGGGAAAGGGTCAGAAGCAGACTACCTTTGCGCACCGCTGGCTTGCGGTAGCGAAATTCGGACGCGATCTCAATGTCGCACGGCACACCGGCGACGGCTTCAAACCAGTAGCGCGCTACCATACCCGCGTGATAAGAGGTGCCGCAGGCAACGATTTGAATGTGCTGAACCTTTTCCAGCAGCTCTGTCGCAGACGGGCCCAGCTCTTCTAAAGAAACCAGTCCGTGGCTAATACGCCCTTCAAGGGTGTTTTTAATCGCCAGCGGTTGCTCGTAAATCTCTTTTTGCATGTAGTGGCGATAGATGCCCTTATCACCAGCATCGTACTGGCTGGTAGACTCTACCGCCGGGCGGTCAACCAAGGTGCCCTGCTTGTCAAAAATAGTGACAGACCGGCGAGTGACTTCCACCACGTCACCCTCTTCCATGTAGATAAAGCGGCGAGTTACCGGCAGCAGTGCTAGCTGGTCAGAAGCAACAAAGTTTTCGCCAAGACCGAGGCCGATTACCATCGGGCTGCCGGAGCGAGCGGCAACCAGTACGTCTGGGTTACGCCTGTCGACAATCGCCGTACCGTAAGCGCCGCGTAACGTCTTCAGAACGCGCTGTACCGCTTCCAACAGGCTAAGCTCTGCATTATTCTTCAGCTCTTCGTGTACCAGGTGAGCAATAACTTCAGTATCCGTTTCAGAGGTGAAAACGTAGCCCTTTTCTATCAGCTCGTCGCGCAGGGACTCGTAGTTTTCAATAATGCCGTTGTGCACGACGGCAATAAAGCCGGACTCGTGCGGGTGGGCGTTTGTCTCTGACGGCTCACCGTGAGTCGCCCAGCGGGTGTGGGCAATGCCCGTTCCACCCGACAGAGGATGCTCGCTAACCGCATCGCTCAGGCACTTAACCTTACCCAAACGGCGAACCCGCTGCAGGTGGTTATCGCTGTCAATCACCGCCAAACCGGCAGAGTCATACCCGCGGTATTCCAGACGGCGTAAGCCTTCCAACAGAATTTCTGCTACATCTCGCTGCGCTACTGCGCCAACAATTCCACACATCGTTTCTATTCCTGATTTAAGGAACTGATAAATCAGCTCCTGCGATGCCCTTAACCTGTGTACTTTAAATTTACCGGATTTTCCGGCTTCCCCGAGCCTTGTAGAGAGTGGGGATTATTGCCTGTCGCTATGCAGGCTTTTATAAACTTATAGTTACTTCTTTTTCACCGGCCGCTGCCAGCCGGTAATGTGGCGCTGTTCGACCCGGCTGATTACCAGTTCGTCTTCACCAACGTTTCTGGTCACTGTTGTACCTGCGCCGATAGTGGCGCCTCTGGCGACGCTAACCGGCGCCACCAGCTGTGTATCAGAACCGACAAACACGTCGTCACCGATAATCGTTTTAAACTTGTTGGCCCCGTCATAGTTACAGGTGATCGTACCTGCACCAATATTGACTCGGTCACCAATATCAGCGTCACCGAGATAGGAAAGATGACCCGCCTTGGAGCCCTTACCCAAGCGAGATTTTTTTATCTCAACAAAGTTGCCAACGTGCGCTTCATCGTCCAACTCAGCGCCAGGGCGCAGTCGGGCGAACGGCCCAACGGTACAGCCGACGCCAAGAACCGCGTCTTCAATCACGCTGTAGGGGCTTATAACGCTGTCGTCACCAATTTCGCAGTTTTTCAGTACGCAGCCGCTTTCAATGCGAACGCGATTGCCGAGAACCACTCGACCTTCAATGATAACGTTGGTATCAATCGTCACGTCACGACCGTGGATCAGTTCACCGCGCAGATCGAAACGCGCTGGATCGATAATCATAACGCCTTCCAGCAGCAGCCGTTCAGCCTGTTCCGCCTGATAAACGCGCTCAAGGTGAGCCAGCTGTAGGCGATTATTAACCCCTTCGGTTTCACTGACGCGTGCCGGATGAACGGCTTCAATTTGACGACCTTCACGGTGAGCCAGACCGATAATATCGGTAATATAGAACTCGCCCTGAGAGTTATTGTTATCCAACTGGCTTAACCAGCGCTTCATGTCCGCTCCATTGGCGACCAGAATACCGGTATTAATCTCATTGATTTCGCGCTGTTCATCGCTGGCGTCTTTATGTTCAACGATGCTAACCACGTTACCGTTTTCGCGCACAATGCGACCATAGCCGGTTGGGTCGTCCAGCTTCACTGTTAGCAGGCCTATGCCGCCTTCAGGTTTGGCATCCACCAGCCTGCGGAGCGTCTCTTCGGAAATCAGCGGCCCGTCGCCGTACAGCATTAGAATATTTTCATCGTCAGCAAAAAAAGGCGAAGCCTGCTGCATCGCGTGGCCGGTACCTAACTGTTCGGCCTGTAATACCCAGTTAACGGGCTGCCCGGCCAGCGTTTTCTTCATCAGATCGCCGCCGTGGCCGTAAACCAAGTGAACCTGTTTTGCTCCCAGTTTAGACGCTGTATCAATAACGTGCTGCACCATTGGCTTTCCTGCCAACAGATGCAGAACTTTAGGGAGATCGGAATACATGCGCGTGCCTTTGCCGGCAGCCAAAATAACAACGCTGAGTGAAGAAGTGGACATAGACAACCTGTAATAAAAATGAACTGGCGAAAGTAAACCTTTTTAGCGCCAAAAATGCTACTTATTTTTAATCATAAAACGCGTTCAGCCCTTGTTTTATAAGGGCTGACAAAAAATGACAATTCAGCGAAATACACAAAAAAACTGTCTGCGTTCGGAGACAGTTTTTTCCGCCTTTATTGGCCAAACAATGTGCGTTATTCCACAGGGTTAGACCTTTTTTCTTATCGCATAAAAAGTCGTTATTTAAGTGGCTATCTCCGCTTCAGGCGCTCCACCGCCAGATCGAAGGCCAGACACTGCAAATTCGGCGTATGGTTAATCAGCGCCCGGTGGGTTCTCGCCTGACTGACGTAAACAAAGCTTTCTCCCCACGGCTGGTGGTTAGCATCGCGAACGACAGGACCACAGCGCTCATCAATCAGTCGGCTTAAAGGCAAATGGTCATCGCCGGATTCAAGCAGTGACAACACATTTTCGGGATAGCGTCGCTTTATCTCTTTTGCTTCAAGATGCCAGACGCTGTTGTCATAAACGGCCGTTTTCACCGCCAGATTATTATCGCTCAAAAACCAAACCTGAGGTACCGATGGCCTGTTAGCATCCGTTCCCTGCACCCATGAAGAAAACTCGCGCGCGCTTTGCAAATTATTTTCCAGAGCCAGTCGGGCTCGGGCTGCGACGGGTGAAACTCCGTTTCCCGTTTCCCGGTAGGGCCCCATTCGATAGGTTCTCCAGCATTCGGGATCGTAAATATCAAACGACGATAGAGGATTGCCTTTTCCATCTACCGCCGAAAAGTCGGAAGGAAGAAGTTGATAAACGCTGGGGTAGCTGGCGATATCATCCGCAGTGAAGCCGTGAAAATGGCGGCTTGCCGGGTAATATCCGGTCATCATCATCGACAGTGCCTGATAGGTTCCTCGCCACGGCGGGCCAAACGCGTACCACTTTGCGACCCGACGACGGTTTTCTTCTGTCGTAGTGGCAAGCCAGTAGCGTACTGCCAGATTAGACGCTGACTGCCCGATAAGAATAACCTCCTGCTCAGGGCCAAACAGCGTGGCTATGCGCGAAAGTTCATCGTCCAGCCGAAGCGCTAGCCGACGGTGATCGGCCCGCCAATCGTGACCGACGAAAAACAGGTCTCGCCCTTCCCGATAGCCCAAAGCCGTTTCAAGCACCATCTTAAGTTCGGCGGTAACCAACGTATGCACCAGACCCGGCACAATAGTAAACGCGTGCAGCTGTTCGTTAGCCAATACCCGTTCTCGGTGCGCATCACAGTCCTCATACTCATAGCCAGCGTGCTCCGGACGGTTGAAAAATACGCCCCGATAGTCCCCCCAGGTTTGCGCACGCTGCTGGCGGTCATACAGTTTGGTGCCCAAAATGCCCGGCAGGTACAAAATAGGCAGGTTTTCACCCTTTTGGTTTAGGCCAGCGCGCTTGAGGCGCCGGGCGATAAACTGCCCTCGCGCCAGCGCATATCCCCAGTTTATCGGCATCGTTAGCGCCCTTGCAGCGGATGAAAGGTAATCGGCACGTCTTCACTGGTGCCTCGCGTTTGCTCCGAGTTCATCACTGGGAAGTGGGCTCGGTCATACACTTCAAACAGACGAATATCACGATTCGCCGAGTGATAAAGGCGAATACCCGCAGCCCGATCGTCGCTTTTCGACAGCATAAATCGAGAACAGCCGTTCACGCCAACCTCACCCACAGGCTCGCCGGATGCGGAGATAAACTGGTAATACAGCGTCGACTCTTCATCCTGCTCTATGTGGCATGCCTGTATCGCACCGCGAAACATATGCGTTGAGCAGGAAAGCTCAGACGGAATGCTAATCCCTTCCGGACGGAGTTTTTTATCCTCCCAGGGAAGAACGATAGGGGAACGCTTACCGCAGTTCGGGCAGCTGCCGTCTTTAAGAAACGAGTGCGCCACCAGCCCGTTACGCTTAACCCACTGAGTTTGGCAGTCTGGACAGTAGCTATTGGCACTGTCGGTTCCGTACACGTTTCCTAAATAGACATAGCGCATACCGTCGGCTAGAGCGTTAACTCTTGCCTGTTCAAGGAAGGGGATTGAAGTGCGCTCAACGTCGGTATATCGATAGTCAGGATGGAAGCGAACGTAGTGCAGCGGAATTTCCTCATCCAGATGGTTCAACATCCAGTCAGATACCTTACGGCTTTCCGTCAGGCTGTCGTTACGACCTGTCACGCACAGGTTGGAAATTTCGAGATGCGGGCCATTTCCGCCTTTTCGGGCATCATAGACTTGCTTAATACCGTCCAAAATAGGCTGAAGCCTGCCGCCGGTATGCTTGCGATAGAAGCTGTCCTGCATTGATTTAAGCGAGATGCTGAAAATATCCATCACGCCCAGCAGCTCGTCGATGCCTTTTTCGCTGATATAAAAGGCACTTTTATAAAGGTTTTTAAGCCCATGTTGACGTCCAAGCTTCGCCGTTTCCATCACGAATTCGTGCCAAACAACCGGATCGTTGTAGGTCCACGACAGCACGCGGATATCGTGTTTGAGGGCGTAATTCACTACGTCTTCCGGGCTGTAGTACATGACGTTGTCGTCTTGGACGTAGCGCGCCTGACTGGTAGTCCAGTTTTGGCAGAAATCACAGTTCAGCATACAGCCAATGTTGCCCAGAGAGAGAATTTTCTCTCCCGGCGCATAGTGATAAACCGCTTCGGTTTCGATACTTTCCTGCGTCATCGGCACCGACTTGCCGTAGTTCAGGCTAACGAGAGAGCCGTTTTCATTGCGGCGCATGCGGCAAACGCCGGTTCGTCCGGGAATAATCTTGCACGATCGCGGGCAAAGCTCACATCGAACGGCGCCATCTGCCAGCGGCCGCCACAGTCTGGCCGGGTGTCCTTCCAGCTGCCATTGTTTTTTTCTGGCCATGTTTAAGCTCCTTCTTGTTCCAGTGATTATCTTATTAATTATTGAGGCTTGTGATAAAACGCTGCCCCTTTTGCCATCTCACCAGCGTAGGCTTTAAGCGCCAAAAAAACGGCGAACCGCTGGCAGGCATATTGGTTGTGTAGTGAATCTCTTTTGCGTCTCCCATGTCGCTTATCAGCTTAAAGCCCGGACCAAAGGTGTAGGGCTTACTGATCCGCTGGCCGTTCTCTCCCGAGTGCGACTGGGTAAGAAAATCTGCATTTTGCCGCGTGGCATGTACCGTTTCTCTGTTTCCTCCCTGATAGGGGTAGCGCCCAGTTAACAGTTTTCTCAACCACTCCGGCCGCTTGATGGTGTGCTGATACTCCACCCACGGTGACGTCATTTTTGCGCTATTGGCCAAAGCTAGGTCATACGCCTCCTGAACCAGCACGGCGACATCCCCTTGCTCAAATCCCCACTCTGTCAGGTGATGTTTTAAGATTTCCATCAGGTTCCAGCGGCAACCTGACCAAAAGTCGCTGTACATGGCTCTGGCGCCACGCTTGAGGGATTTAGCCAATATTTTATCCATAAGCTGTTGGATCCACTGTTCAAACAGCTGAGCAAGCGCTATCTGGCGAGTATCACCGTTCCACTGGGACAGCGGAGAGTCTATTTTTAGATAGGGTAAAAGCATCGGCAATGTCTGGCGGGCGAAATAGTCCACTTTATCGTCCTGAATTTCCGCCAGCGTTTGCGCCGTATGGTTTTTGTTGGCGCAAATCAGCTCGGAGACACGTCTAGCCCGGCTGGGAGAATGCCATCGGTTTGACAGAGACGGTTTCCCGTTAAACAGTGAGTCGCTGTACTGATTGGCGTACACCGCATAACCTTCGGGTGGATTATGCAAAGAAGGAAGTTCATCAAACGGCACATAGCCTTGCCACTGGCAGTCTGGATTGGTTAAATCCATCACCAGACTGCCCATGTCACAAAGCCTTTTTGGGATCATCCCCATTGCCTGAAGGCCTATATCGCCGCGTTCGTCAGCATAGCCCACCATCATCGGTGAATTATTAACGCGGGACAGGGCGCTGCGAAAGCTTTGCCAGTCGCAGCACTTAGAGAGCGCATAGAACGTAATATCGCCGTCCGGCTTTTCCAATGCGGGCCAGCGCAGGAATAAGCCGTAGTTGCCTTTTTCCATCAGCAGGCGCCCCTGTGAACATCCCCAGGTGGTAAATTCGTGAACGCTGCCGGACTTGCGGACAATGTTCTGTGTATCTTTGGTCAGCGGTACCCAGCCGTCAGTCGTTTTAACTTTACCGGCCTCTAGATCCAACTGCCCGAAAAACAGATCCTGATTGTCCGCCATGATACCAACCATACCCCACGACGCATGGCGGTTGCGGCCGACGATAATGCCCGGAGCGCCGGGAAAGTGGGAACCGATAACGTCCAACCCTTCATCACTCACTAGCTTGCACAGCAGGTTAAATCCGGGGTTAACGTGCCCCATATGGGGATCGGCCGCCAAAATAGGCTTTCCCGAAGCGGTGTATTGGCCACCAACAGCAATAACGTTGGAACCGGTGTCCGGCGACGACATGCCCAAATAGCGCAACCCGGACAGCCCGTCTTCCAGCGCTTTTTTCACCATTGGCAGCCACTGACCGTCGGTATCCAGCGGTAAAGGCTCGACAGCGCTCCCTTCTTCACTGAATGTCATCAGCAGCTGTCGGTGCTGAGACGGTGTCAGCTTACCCGCTAAGCGGGTATGAAACAGCTCGTACTGCCATGCCGAATTGATAAAGTACTTAATCTGAGCCAGCAGGTAGGCATCCGTAACGGTAAACGGCTGAATGCGGTAACCAAGCATCCAGCTTTCAGCAGGACGTATTTTTGTGTTCTGTAGCGCATGGTTAATTCCCGCAATATAGGACTGAACGTGCTGATACTGCTGTCCCTGCCAAGACTCAGGATCTGCCGCAGCGTCAATCGCCTCGGCGCGCTTTGCCAAACTGGTCAATCCAAGCCTGCGTTGAAATACGTCGGTTCTCAGCGCGGCATCACCCAAAACCTCAGCCAGTTGCCCGCTGGCAACCCTACGAGATAGATCGAGCTGCCACAGGCGTAAACGCCCTGTACCGTACCCTTGACCAAAAAACACCGCCCTATCGGTAGTGCCCCTAACGCTCATCAACTGGTCGTTTTCCAACTCAACGCTAACGTTTCCCCAGGGGCTTTTTAGATTAGCCTTCATTGCTGCTTCCTTTACCATTAGCGCTTTCAACTCGCTGTTGAAGATATTCCACCAGCTCTTGGCGAGGATCCCCTGATGACCATCCAAGCTCGCGCTTTGCCCTGTCGGAGCTATACATGTAGGTACTGCCGTCCATGACTCTTAGCGCCTCTTTAGAGAGCGGCATCGTCATACCAAAAGAGGCTAGAGCGTCCATTATTTGAGCAAGTGGCCCAAGCGAGGAAACGGCCTTCATCGCTGGAATATTCCTTCCTGAGGCGCTGGCCAGCAGGGTAAAAATTTCCGGCATGGAGAAATCCTCACCGGTAAACAGGAACGTTTGCCGCTGAATGTCCGGCGATAGAAGCTTAGCCAACCCATCGCAAAGCCTATCAACGCGACAAAGCTGGAAGCGGCTGGCGGTTTCCACCTGAAAAGGAATTTTCCCCCGAAAAAAAGCGTCGATAGTCTGGCTGAGAATGCTGCTGTCTCCCGGTCCAAATGCGCCGCCGGGAATAGCGATGTTTATCGGCATGCCGAGCCGCTGGCGTTCAGCCACCAGCTCGTGGGCAATATGCTTGGTTTCTTCGTAATAGCTGCGAAAAACGCCATTGTGCCGCCCATTTTCGTCCGGCAGTTGACCATGAGTTTCTCCCAGCGCCGCTGTGGAGCTGACGTAAACCATTTGGGGAATATCTGCCTTTTCTGCTTCATCAAACAGCGTTTGGGTTCCTACCACGTTGGTATAGTACATGGCGCGCCTTGCCCGCCGAGTAGCCGGTAACCCAACCCGATAGTCTGCGGCTAAATGCACCATCGCCTGATGTCCTGTCAGACGGTGTCGATAGCTTTCCGGCCTACAGATGTCCCCTACGACCAGCTCAACGTTCGGCGGCAGCTCGGGGCGGCCTTCAATCTGTAACCTTTGTGCTGAACGAACTAAGAGCGTTATCCGATATCCCTGCCTGTGTATTTCATCCAGCAAATACGATCCGATAAATCCGGTTCCACCAGTAATAAACACACTCGGTCCATTCCCTGTCACCGTCATTCTTTTTCCTCATCAATAAAGGTTACCAACGCTGCCAGCGTGAACACGCCGTCGCGCGGAGCAAGCGCAGAGCGCCTATGCATTTTTCCAATCGGGCAGTAGCGGGTAAAGCCTTCATAGCGCGGAGAGCGCTCCACTCCCCAGTAGCCCAGCGTTTGCAGCTGTCCAAACCAACGCTCATGGGCAAGCGACAAAAGGTCTTCAACAGAGTCATCAGGGCAATAAATCAGAGAGATCCCCTTTGGCAGCCAAACTTCAGGCGAAAGACCTGTGCTTAGCGTCACTGTCCATCCCGACGCCTCACTATGCACAATCTTAAAGCAATCGCTACTCAGCAATGACTGCATGGAAAGTGTCCGAACCTTGGCCAACTGCCCAAGGCGTATATCGTCCGGTAAAGGGGGAAGCGCATCGAGGCGGGAGGCAAGCAGTGTGAATAACCGCTCGGCAGTGCGCTTTTTCTCTATCGCGATAAAGCGCGGCGAGCTGCATACTCCCTGTAAGAACAGGCAAATGTCGGCCAGCAGGCGGTCTAGAGGAGGTGGCTCATCACCAAGAATAGCCATTGCGCTTAACTTTGGCCCCAGCTCAACAAGTCTGATATAAGAGGGTGCTACCGACCTATAGTGGCGAATAAGTGAATCACCGCCGGCCAACAGCGCCACATCAACCCCTTTCAGCAACCGAGCGTCATCTTGATTTTGGCTATTCCAGTTTTCAATTTCACACTCGCTTTCACTTAATCCCAACGTTTGGCGCAGTGTTTCAAGGAGTGGTAAAGAGTCCCTAGCCTTAATTCTTATTCGACAGCCAATAAGGTAGGCTGCGAGAAAACCTTCCAGAGTCCCTAAGGGGTCGGTTTCAGAAATAACCAAAAGGATTCGGTAGGGCGGCCACCACGGCCTGTTGCCAAGCTCTTCTTTGAGTTTTTTCTCTATAACGTCTGACGAAGCAAGCTCAGCGATACGGGACAGGCAAAAAGCCTGAGTATCAGGATCGCTAGAAAACGACCAGCCGCTTTGTGTGATGCGCTGCAGCCAGTCTTTTATCTTAATTAGCCGCTCGCTAAGCGCGCTGTTCATAACGCCTGAGCCGCACAGGTTCCTTCCGGATCGGTACTTCTACCGATATAGCGCAAAAAACGCCCCGGCAGGCCGCAGGAACAGCTTTCACTCCACGCACCCACATCTTCCGTCAACAGTCGATGAGAAGGTAGGGAAGCAAAAAAGGGATTATCCAGTCGAATAAGCCCAGCCTCTTCGGCTTTAGCCTCTGTGCCATCTACGCTGACAACGCTAAATCGGGCATAGACTGGTTGATGGAAGTGGCCTTCTGTGCAGCTGACGTAGTGAAGAGGATGCTCTGTCATACCGTAAATATCGCGAATATCGACTAGCGGTGCAGCTAATGTCTCCATCAGGCCGCTCACAATCTCTTTTCGGTTAAGCTGCTGCGTCATGCCTTTCCAACCACCGCCGGTAAGCCCGCGAACTGGTGCATTCAACGTAAAGGACTCAGGTCGACTTAAGCACAGGTGCTCAAAAAACACCGTTAGGCCAAAAATGTAAACGGGCGCAGAATCATTTGCCCAGCGCTTTAGTGTATTCCAAGCCAGTGACGTATCCAGCCGTCCTTCATCGCTAACGGCAAATACGCATTCGGCAACGGGCGCGCAGGCGGTAAACTTTAAAAACGCGGTCGCGTACCCGGCTTTATCACCCTTTGCCGGATCGGGTGACAGCAGCAGGAAGCGCGAAGGAGTTTGAGAAACCAGTCCGTTCGCAATAAACAGCTGAGTCATCGCTTTCTGGATCCGCAACAGGCTGGGAGCGTCAAAAAAAACTCTCGTTTTTTGACCGCTTCCCGTTCCAGAACTGGTCAGCCACTGTCCTTCATCGATGACCGGCGTCGCCAAATCAGCAGATTTGAACAAAGATACGGGAATATCGGGCTGAGGATGCGCTTCATAGAGTCTGGCGTAAGCCTGATTACGTTGAATATGCCACTCGTCAGCCTCTTTCATAGCCGACAGAAAAATGCCGTTAAGAGAAGCATCTACCGGCGAATAGGGGGATTCGAGATTTGCCAGCCTGTCGATTTGCGTTAAAGACCGCGCGCTTTCCCTGCTCTCAGACATCGTGATTTCCTTAAAATAGAGCCTATACATACGTTGGAGTTTTTCATTATCCATAAGTTCCTGTAATAAAAGAGTGGGAAAACGTAATGTTTTTTCTATTTATCAAAAAAAACTGCTTAAATAAGATGTAGATCCCACTGTTATTGGTACATCCATGAAAACCACGCTGGAAGAGCTTCAGGCTTTTGTCGCCGTCGTCGACTGCCTTTCCATTACCAAGGCGGCCGCCAGACTTAATCAAACAACTTCAGGCATCAGTCGGGCTTTAGGGCGTTTGGAGGATAAATTGGAAACCTCTCTGCTTAACAGAACCACCCGCAGGCTGGCTCTGACAGAGGAAGGTGAGGCGTTTCTTGTCCACGCGAGAAAAATACTGAAGGCGGTCGACGAGGCAGAAGACTACGTGGCCATTCGACGCCAGCAGCCTTTTGGGCTATTGCGTATCAACGCAGCAGCGCCCTTTATGTCGCACTCTATCGTGCCAATCGTGGGAGAGTTTTGTCAGCGCTATCCGCAAATCACTCTGGAACTGAATACCAACGATCGCTTTATCGACCTGCTGGAGCAAAGCACAGACATTGCCATTCGCATCGGCGAACTTAAAGATTCAACGCTACACGCCAGGCATCTCGGCGTTAGCCGTAGAAGAGTACTAGCCAGCCCCGAATATCTGAGAAGCGCTCCGCCGATAAACGACATTGGTGATTTTATAGAACACCGTATTTTAGGGTTTGCCCACGTAGACAAGCTCAACGAGTGGCCTTTTACTGATGAAAACGGGCTTCTGCTGAAAGTCGCACCCACACTAAGCGCCTCCAGCGGGGAAACACTCAGACAGCTAGCTATTGAAGGTGAAGGGCTAGTTTGCCTTTCCGACTTTATGACCCACAAAGACAGAAAGCAGGGAACGCTGGTAGAAGTGCTGCCCGAAAAATCAGTTGCCGTCATGCAGCCGATTAACGCCGTTTACTACCGCAATACTCAGCTTTCCGCACGCATCACCTGCTTTTTGGATTTTCTCAGCGAAAGGATAGAAGGGATGCTGTGATCCCCTCAGTGGGAACTAGTCGGTATACCTTAACCACAGGTGTGACGAAGGCTTTGTCAGCTGTTCAAACAGCGTATCAAACATCTGGTGGTCATCATCGTCAATGTTATAAAGCATGGACAAGTCCTTATACAGACCGCTCCGCTGCTCCTGAGTCAGTGGCGTATTTCTGAAAAATCCCAGATAGGATGCACCAACGCCCATAAGAAAATAGTCGTATTTCTCCTGTAGGCGCTTCGCTACAGCGAAGTTATCCATAGGGGAAAGGTCGCAGGTGAAATAGCCGTTAGGGAAGGCGCACAGCGCATCGTAACGATTCTGTACGGGAACCAGCATCGCATAAATGGGAAAATCAAAAATAGAGAACGGATTACACTGGTAGCCCCGCCACTCTTCTACGTTTTCTTCTGCTAGGGAAAGGCCTTTTTCACAGGCCTGCTCGAAACTCGCCTCTTTAACAGCATGTTGAAAATTATGCTGACAGATAAAAAACTCTTCAGGCGTATTCAAATAGCCGAGATATTCTCCGTCTTCAAAGCAGGATTCAGGTAAAGACGACAGATCCATTCCGGCGCTTTCAGAGAGGTCAAGGGACATACCGGCATGACCAGAGGTGTAACAAGCCTGTGGGACGTCGTCTAATGTCAGCAGCACAAGGTAGCCAGAGTGCTCTTTCTCCGCCTTTTGGCAAAACGCTAACAGCGACTCAATGCTCTCAATACTGTTAATTTGGTATTCGTCACACAGCCCTCCGGAAGGCGTACCTTGGCTATCGTGACCTAAAAAGCGAATGTCCATGCTGTTCCTCTTTATCCTTTTTTATTCTTACTCTACAAGGCGGTACTGTTTATCTTTTACGTCTATTTTGGGTATCTGGCGATGCTTTTCAAAATAGTCATATCCGGGCTTGAGCATTTGCCAGAAAGGATACTCCGGCAATTCCCGATGCTGCTTTAGGTTTTTATCCGTCATGGCAAATGGAAAAATATGAACGGGAATACTTTTTTGACCACTGTTCAGCGCCTGTTCCACCAGCCCATAAATATCCTCAATAATGGGATCGGTCATCGCATAACAACCTATTGACGCACAGCCGCCGTGAACCATGATAAAGCTGCCGGTATATCCATTTTCTCGGTCGTAGGCGTTAGGGTAGCCAATATTAAACGACAGGTGATAGCGACTGTTTGGATTGAGCAGCCCTTTATTGGTGGAGTAAAACCCTTCCGGGCTTTTACCGTCACCTTCCGCCTTTTTAGGGCCAAGGCCGCCGGAGTAAGTACAGATAGTGTAGGTTTTATACTTATCAAACGGCTGAACGCCGTCGCTGTACCACAGCTCTAGCTTGTCTTCCGCTTTAAGTATTCGGATAAACAGGCGATCGCCCGGTTGGATTTCTCTTTTCCCCCTAACCTCGTCTGGAAAGGGCTCTACGTTTTCATTTGGCATCAATCCAACTCCTTCATCATCGACTACGAAGCGATAAATGAAAAAAGCGGCGGCGGCGCACAGCAACAGAGCCAGTAAAAACTGCCACCTTTTCATCGGATAATCTCCCTATTACGCCGATAAAAAAGCCGGTCATAAGACCGGCTTCTATTAAAAACAAGCGCAGCGTTTTTACATCAGCTTCTTGGTCAATTCGATAACGCGAAGCTTTGCAATCGCCTTGCTCAGCTCGGCAGACGCCTGTGCGTAGTCGATATCGCCATGGGAATTGCGAATGTGCTCTTCCGCTTTACGCTTGGATTCCAGAGCCCGAGCTTCATCAAGATCCTGCCCGCGAATAGCCGTATCAGATAAAACGGTGACGGCTGTAGGCTGTACCTCAAGGATACCGCCTGACAGATAGATAAACTCTTCTTCACCGCTTAACTTAACGATACGAATCAGACCCGGCTTGATGGCTGTGAGCAGGGGAATATGGCGGGGATAAATCCCCAGTTCGCCTTCACTCCCCGTCACCTGGATCTTCTGCACCTCGCCGGAAAACAGGCTGCTTTCGGCGCTGACGACGTCCAGATGGAATGTTGATACGGCCATATAGCCCTCCAGTCAACGCTTACAGTTTCTTGGCTTTTTCCACGGCTTCATCAATAGAGCCGACCATGTAGAACGCCTGCTCTGGCAGGTGATCGTACTCGCCGTTCATGATGCCGTTAAAGCCGCGGATAGTATCCTTCAGCGACACGTACTTGCCCGGAGAACCGGTAAACACTTCTGCCACGAAGAACGGCTGAGACAGGAAGCGCTGAATTTTACGTGCACGAGATACTACCAGCTTGTCGCTTTCAGACAGTTCATCCATACCCAGAATGGCGATGATGTCCTTCAGTTCCTGATAACGCTGAAGAATAGACTGAACGCCGCGAGCGCAGTCATAGTGCTCTTGACCAACAACCAGAGGATCCAGCTGACGGCTGGTAGAGTCCAGTGGGTCAACCGCAGGGTAAATACCCAGAGAGGCAATTTGACGGCTCAGAACGACGGTAGCATCCAAGTGGGCGAAGGTGGTCGCCGGAGACGGGTCGGTCAAGTCATCCGCAGGTACGTATACCGCCTGAACAGAGGTGATAGACCCTGTCTTGGTAGAAGTAATACGTTCCTGAAGCACACCCATTTCTTCTGCCAGCGTCGGCTGGTAGCCTACCGCTGAAGGCATACGGCCCAGCAGTGCGGATACTTCCGTACCGGCCAGTGTATAGCGGTAGATGTTATCGATAAACAGCAGAACGTCACGGCCTTCGTCACGGAACTTCTCTGCCATGGTCAAACCGGTTAATGCTACGCGCAGACGGTTTCCTGGCGGCTCGTTCATCTGGCCGTATACCAGCGATACTTTATCCAGTACGTTGGATTCGGTCATTTCGTGGTAGAAGTCGTTACCTTCACGGGTACGTTCACCCACGCCTGCGAATACGGAGTAGCCTGAGTGCTCAGTCGCGATGTTACGGATGAGCTCCATCATGTTTACGGTTTTACCTACACCGGCGCCGCCGAACAGGCCAACTTTACCGCCCTTGGCGAACGGACAAATCAGGTCGATAACCTTGATGCCGGTTTCCAGCAGTTCAGTTGCGCCCGACAGGTCTTCGTAGCTTGGTGCAGCGCGGTGAATTGCCCAGCGCTCTTCTTCGCCGATGTCGCCCTTCATATCGATAGGATGACCCAGCACGTTCATGATACGGCCCAGCGTCGCTTTACCTACCGGCACTTCGATCGGGTGTTCCAGATCGAGAACGTCCAGACCGCGGCTCAGGCCGTCTGAAGTACCCATCGCGATGCAGCGAACAACGCCACCGCCGAGCTGCTGTTGAACTTCCAGAACCAGCTTGGCATCAATTTGCACTTCAAGCGCGTCATACACTTTTGGTACGGCGTCTTGTGGGAACTCGGCGTCCACTACGGCGCCGATAACCTGGATAATCTTTCCAGTAGCCATCTTGAATCCTCTACGTAATTCCTAAACCAAGCCTTTAGACCGCCGAAGCCCCAGAGACAATCTCGGTAAGTTCCTGAGTAATGCTGGCCTGACGCGCTTTGTTATAAACTAACTGAAGCTCTTTAATCAGCTCGCCGCCGTTGTCGGTTGCAGCCTTCATCGCCACCATTCGGGCCGCCTGTTCGCTGGCCAGGTTTTCTACAACACTTTGATAAACCTGCGACTCTACGTAACGGCGAAGCAGCGTATCGAGCAGCGACTTCGGATCGGGTTCGTAGAGATAGTCCCAGGTTTTGCTTTTAATATCTTCGTCTTCCGAGGCGGGCAGCGGAAGCAGCTGCCGAACTTCTGGAGACTGAGACATGGTGTTTACAAAGCGGTTGTTTGCCACAAACAGTCTGTCCAAACGACCTTCGTCGTAGGCCTGAAGCATGACCTTCACCGGACCTATCAGCTCAGACACGCTAGGGGAATCCCCCATACCCGTAACCTGAGCAACGATATTTGCGCCTACTGATGAGAAGAAAGAAGCGCCTTTAGAACCGATCAGCGCCAAATCGACGCTTACGCCCTTGTCGTTCCACTCTTTCATTTCATTCAACAGCTTCTTGAACAGGTTAATGTTCAAGCCGCCGCACAGGCCGCGGTCGGTAGAAACGATCAGATAGCCTACGCGCTTGACTTCACGTTCTTCCAGATAGGGATGCTTATACTCAAGATTCCCCAGCGCAAGGTGACCAATCACTTTGCGCATCGTCTCGGCGTAAGGACGGCTTGCCGACATGCGATCCTGCGACTTGCGCATTTTGGACGCGGCAACCATCTCCATCGCTTTGGTGATCTTCTGCGTGTTTTGCACGCTTCCAATCTTGCTACGTATTTCTTTTGCGCCGGCCATTAGATTCTCCTCATAACCAGACGGCCCTTTCAGGCCGCAGGATTATTACCAAGACTGAGTGGCTTTAAACGTATCAAGAATAGCCTTCAAGCCAGCCTCGATATCATCACCGTAGCCACCGGTTTGGTTGATCTTCGCTAAAAGCTCAGCGTGGTCGCGATCGGCATAGGCCAACAGCGCCTCTTCGAAACGACCAATTTTTTCCAGTTCAACGTCTTCCAGGTAACCGCGCTCGGCTGCATAAAGCACCAGAGACTGGGCAGCAACTGACATAGGCGCATACTGCTTCTGCTTGAGAAGCTCAGTCACCTTCTGGCCGTGGCTCAGCTGCTTACGCGTTGCGTCGTCTAGGTCAGAAGCAAACTGAGAGAACGCTGCCAGTTCGCGATACTGCGCAAGTGCAGTACGGATACCGCCTGACAGTTTCTTCATGATCTTGGTCTGAGCTGCACCACCAACACGGGATACAGAGATGCCTGGGTTAACGGCTGGGCGGATACCCGCGTTAAACAGGTTAGACTCAAGGAAAATCTGACCGTCAGTAATGGAGATAACGTTGGTCGGTACGAACGCAGATACGTCCCCCGCCTGAGTTTCGATGATCGGCAGAGCCGTCAGCGAGCCCGTTTGCCCCTTCACTTCGCCTTTGGTAAAGGCTTCAACGTACTCAGCGTTAACGCGAGCAGCGCGCTCCAGCAGACGAGAGTGGAGATAGAAAACGTCGCCTGGGAACGCTTCACGTCCTGGTGGACGACGAAGCAGCAGGGAAATTTGACGATAGGCAACGGCCTGCTTAGACAGGTCATCATAAATAATCAGCGCATCTTCACCGCGATCGCGGAAGTATTCACCCATGGCGCAGCCCGCATACGGAGCCAGATACTGCAGTGCCGCAGATTCAGATGCGGAAGCAACGACGACAATGGTGTTAGCCAGCGCGTTGTGTTCTTCCAATTTGCGCACTACGTTAGCGATGGTTGACGCTTTCTGGCCGATGGCCACGTAGATACACTTGATGCCGGAATCACGCTGGTTGATGATGGCGTCGATAGCCAGTGCAGTTTTACCGGTCTGACGGTCACCGATGATAAGCTCACGCTGACCACGACCGATTGGGATCATGGAGTCAACGGCCTTATAGCCGGTTTGTACTGGCTGATCGACCGACTGGCGTTCGATAACGCCCGGCGCAATCATTTCAACCGGAGAGAATCCGTCGTGATCAACAGGGCCTTTGCCGTCAATCGGCTCACCCAGAGTGTTCACTACGCGACCCAGCAAACCGCGACCAACTGGAACCTCAAGAATACGGCCAGTACATTTCACCTTCATGCCTTCGGCAAGGTCAGTGTACGGACCCATAACAACGGCACCAACGGAGTCGCGTTCAAGGTTCAGTGCGATAGCATAACGGCTGCCCGGCAGTGCGATCATCTCGCCCTGCATAACGTCGGCCAGACCGTGAATGCGGATGATTCCGTCACTGACGGAAACGATAGTACCTTCATTGTGAGCTTCGCTCACCATGTTAAACTGAGCAATGCGTTGCTTGATCAGTTCGCTGATTTCTGTGGAATTCAGTTGCATGCTCCAGTCCCCTTAAGACTGCAAGACGTCTGCCAGGCGATCCAGACGGCCGCGTACGCTGTCGTCAATCACCATATCGCCAGCACGGATAATAAAACCGGCGATAACAGACTTATCAATTTTGCAATTTAGCTTAACTTTGCGCGACAAACGTTTTTCCATCGCAGCGGCAATCTTTGCCAACTGGTCGTCATTCAGCGCAGCGGCAGAAGTCACTTCCACATCAATGGTGGACTCCTGTTCTGAACGCAGCTGAATGAACTGTTCTAGCACGTCAGGAAGCACGATTAAACGTCCATTTTCAGCCATGATCTTTATCAGATTTTGGCCATTCTCGTTGAGCTGCTCGCCGCAAACAGCGATGAAAGTCTCCGCCATGTGTTCCGACGCAAGCGCGCCGGACAACAAACCGTAGACCTGCTCGTTACGGCTGACTTCGGCAGCAAATGCCAGCATCTGCTGCCAGTCGTCCAGCGCGTTTTGCTCAACGGCAAAGTCAAAAGCTGCTTTGGCGTAGGGGCGAGCTACAGTAATAAATTCAGACATCTGCCCCTCCCTCCTTACAGTTCAGCGACCAGTTTATCAACGATGTCGCTATTGGCAGCTTCATCCACGGAACGTTCGATAATTTTCTCGGCGCCGGCAATCGCTAGCATAGCCACCTGTTTACGCAGCTCTTCACGGGCGCGCTTGCGCTCCGCGTCGATTTCGGCCTTAGCCTGAGCGAGGATTTTTTCGCGCTCCTGTTCGGCTTCGGCTTTAGCTTCTTCAACGATCTGCGTCTTGCGCTTGTTAGCCTGTTCAATAATCACCAGCGCTTCGGCTTTCGCCTGAGACATCTGGTCGGTCACGTTGGCTTGCGCTAGGCTCAGGTCTTTCTTAGCCTGCTCTGCTGAAGCTAAACCGTCAGCAATCTCTTTCTGACGCTTTTCGATGGCCGACATGATAGGTGGCCATACGTACTTCATGCAGAACCAGACAAACAGGACAAACGCTATCGCCTGGCCGAGGATTGTTGCATTAAGATTCACAGCACAATGCCTCTTTTAAAGTGAAAAAATGGTTTTGTTCTCAATACGTTCAAAACTGCACGTTATCCGGCGACGGCGAACATGACATAGAGCCCTAAACCTACGGCGATCATCGGGATGGCGTCGACCAGACCCATTACGATGAAGAACTGCGTCCGTAACAGAGGAACAAGATCCGGCTGACGAGCGGCGCCTTCGAGGAATTTACCACCCAAAATACTAATACCTATCGCGGCACTGATTGATGCAAAGCTAATCATGATTGCAGCAACCAGATAGAGTAGATCCGTGTTTAGGTTTTCCATGACAGTCTCCAGTTATTTCAGTTAAAACTAAGCAGTTGGTTGTGAAAATTAATGTTCTTCAGACGCCATCGCCAGATAGACAATCGTCAGAACCATAAAGATAAAGGCTTGCAGCGTAATAATAAGAATGTGGAATATCGCCCAAGGTACGTTGAGCATCCACTGTGACCACCATGGCAGTAGCCCGGCAATCAGGATAAAGATAAGTTCGCCCGCATACATGTTTCCGAACAGTCGCAGACCGAGAGAAACCGGCTTGGACAGCAGGCTAACGCCTTCCAGAATGATGTTAATAGGGATAAATGCCCAGTGGTTAAACGGCTGCAGAGCCAGATCGTGGAACAGACCCTTGAAGCCTTTCATCTTCACTGTGTAGATAAGGATCAGGAAGAATACGCCAATCGCCATGGAAAGCGTAATACTGACGTCTGCAGTGGGTACAACCCTCAGCGCAGGCAGACCAAAAACGTGTTCGCCGATGTAGGGCAGAAGATCGATAGGCAGCAAATCCATCAGGTTCATCAGGAAAACCCAAACGAAGACGGTCAGCGCCAAAGGAGCGATCAGCTTGCTTTTAGCGTGGTACATGTCTTTAACCATGCCGTTAACAAAGCCGATGATGAGCTCTACTGCGCACTGAAGCTTACCCGGAACGCCGCTGGTCGCTCTTTTAGCGACGCGGTTGAAAATACAGAGAAACAGTAAACCAAGAGCTATCGAAAAGAACAGCGAGTCGATATTTAATGCCCAAAAACCAGGCGAGTCTACCCCTGGTTTAACAATCTCCAGCGTGCGTAAATCCAGCTGAAGGTTGTTTAAATGATGGCCAATGTAATCCTGTGGAGTAGAGATTTCCCCTGATGCAGACATGATGCCTCTCACTCTTGATTATCAACTAGTTATGAAAAATATTTATGACTATAGGCGCCACTATTTGCACCACTAACGCAGCCAGATAGGCTATACAAACGGGCAATGGCTCTGCCTTGAATACTGCTAACGCAACGACCAATAGTACGACAGTCAGTGCAATCTTGACTATCTCGCCGATAAAAAACGGCCACGCCAAGTACCCTTTCTGTGATCCCCCCCGACACCATTTTGTCAGAAGGAAAAACAGCGCATTGGGCAAACACACAGACAACCCGCCAAAAAGTGCGGAAATAGCCCACTTTTGGCTGTTAATACAAAAAGCGGCGCTAAACAGAATAACGACGGTAAATTGCACTAACAACAGTCTGCGAGCCATCAAGGTATCATAAAGCACTACAGACATGGCGTATCATCTCGATAAAGCGTTAGCTTTTGTCTAAACAAAACAAAAAACCAAGTACCGTATAAAACTGTCTTTGCTGACCAGAGTCAAGCGTCAAAAAGCAGGTAAATTATACGGGGAAATCAGGTTTATTCCACACTCAGGTAACAAAAAAGTGAATAAATATTTAAAAATGCAAATATCCACTTTTCGAGCGTTTTGAAAAAAACGATGCTTATTATTACTAATAAACAAAATTCTGTATTGAATAATTATCTTTTTGTGAACGCTATCACATAAAAAAAACCGTTATCAGACGCTGAAAATAATCTTATATCTTACTAATAAATAATAATTTTATATAAAATCAATAGACTGAATGGATTCAATAAGGACAGCAGAGTGAATAGAAAATTAAAACTGCAAAGTGACGAAAATATGAACAACATGTCTTTTATCAACACACGTCTACTTGTATATTTAGTGTTTTAAAAATGTTAAAAATAGAATATAAAAATACAGTGCTATCAACACAAAAAAAGCGCTCTTTTTTAGATAAAATAAGCACTTCTCAGAGCACGATTAATTAAATTTGGATGCAGTATCACACTCCACCCACGTCATTTTTTAGCTTCGACCACGACAAGGTGTCGTTCACCTTCCAGTTCAGGCACGTTCAACTCGACGACGTTTTTAACGAAAAAGCCTTCAGGAACTTGAGAAAGCTCTTCGTTTGAAATGATGCCCTTTAGCGCATAAAAGCGCCCACCGGTTTTCGGCAAGTGGTGACACCAGGTCAGCATATCTCCCAAAGAGGCAAAAGCACGGCTTATCACGCCGTCAAAACCTTCAGGAATAGAATATTCTTCAACCCGGCTCTGAATGGGTGTTACGTTGGTTAATCCTAACTCGTGAACAACCTGACGGATAAAGCGGATCCGCTTTCCCAAGCTGTCTAGCAGCGTGAATTTGGAATCAGGCCTGACAATAGCAAGCGGAATACCGGGCAACCCAGGCCCAGTACCTACGTCAATAAACTGTGTTCCAGACAGGTGGGGATTAACAACAATGCTGTCCATAACGTGGCGAACCAGCATTTCCTGTGGATCCCTTACTGACGTCAGGTTATAGGCCTTATTCCACTTGTCCAGCAGCGTAACATAGCCTAAAAGGCGCTGCTTTTGCTCGTTAGTCAGGTCTATACTGGCAGCAGCAAGCAGTCGATTAAAGCGGTTTTCCACATCGTCTCCTTAAGCGCTCTTACGCAGCATTCCCTGCTTTTTTAACCAGATAAGCAGTATCGATATTGCCGCTGGAGTAACGCCTGAAATACGAGACGCCTGACCTATCGAAGTAGGTTTGTGATCGTTAAGCTTCGCACAGACTTCGTTAGACAAACCAGTCACCAATTTGTAATCAAGATCGGCAGGCAGGATCGCATTTTCATTGCGTAGATGTTTCTCTATTTCGTCCCTCTGGCGGGCAATATAGCCTTCATATTTAACCTGTATCTCAACCTGTTCAGCAGCCTGAAGATCCTCTAGGGCTGGACTAAACGGCGCGATTTCTGTCAAAGACGCATAGCTAACTTCCGGGCGTTTTAACAGCTCTTCTCCCGTTGCTTCACGGGAAAGAGGAGACTTCAGAAGAGAGTTTACTCTTTCAGCCTGAGGCATCGTCGGATGAATCAAAACGTCTTTCAGGCGCTGACGCTCGCGCTCAATGTTTTCTTGCTTACGCAGAAAATGTTCCCAGCGATCGTCACTCACTAATCCCATCTGGCGCCCTTCTTCAGTCAGGCGCAGATCTGCATTGTCTTCACGCAAAAGGAGTCGATATTCCGCTCTGGACGTAAACATTCGATAGGGTTCTTGTGTACCCAGCGTGCAAAGATCGTCAACCAGAACGCCAATGTAGGCCTGATCGCGACGAGGAGCCCAGCCTTCCTGTTCTGACGCAAAGCGACCGGCATTAAGCCCAGCGAGTAACCCTTGAGCAGCCGCTTCTTCATAGCCTGTCGTACCGTTAATCTGACCGGCAAAAAACAGCCCTTGGATAAATTTATTCTCAAGGGTTGGTTTAAGATCGCGCGGATCGAAAAAATCGTACTCGATCGCATAGCCTGGTCTAACGATCCGGGCATTTTCCATCCCCACCATAGAGCGAACTATCTGCATCTGTACGTCGAACGGCAGGCTGGTAGAGATCCCGTTAGGATAGATTTCGTTACTGGTTAGCCCTTCAGGTTCAAGGAAGATCTGATGGGCATTACGATCGGCAAACCGCATCACTTTGTCTTCAATTGAAGGGCAGTAGCGGGGGCCGATCCCAACAATTATCCCTGAATACATTGGGCTACGATCGAGATTATTACGGATGACGTCGTGCGTTTTTTCATTCGTATAGGTGATATAGCACGGTACCTGTTCGGGGTGTTCGTTCGCATTCCCCATGAACGAAAATACTGGCATCGGCGTATCGCCGTGCTGCTGCTGAAGAATATCAAAATTTATGGATCGCGCATCAATGCGTGGAGGTGTACCAGTTTTCAGTCGTCCAACTCTTAGCGGTAGCTCTCTTAATCTTTGTGAAAGCCCTATTGATGGCATATCTCCAGCGCGACCGCCGCTGTAGTTCTCTAAGCCGATGTGGATCTTGCCGTCAAGAAAAGTACCTACTGTCAATACAACCGCTTTAGCCCTGAACTTTAGGCCCATTCGGGTTACAGCACCGGTAACGCGATCGTTTTCAACAATAAGATCTTCAACAGGCTGTTGGAAGAGAGTCAAATTAGGCTGGTTTTCCAGTGCGGTGCGTACAGCCTGTTTGTAAAGAACGCGGTCTGCTTGAGCACGAGTTGCTCTTACAGCAGGACCTTTACTGGCGTTTAGCGTTCTGAACTGAATACCGGCTCTGTCAATGGCGTGAGCCATCAATCCACCCATGGCGTCGATTTCTTTAACCAGATGTCCTTTTCCGATCCCACCAATGGCTGGATTGCAGGACATTTGTCCCAGCGTGTCGATGTTGTGGGTTAGCAAAAGAGTTTGCTTTCCCATACGGGCTGAAGCCATAGCGGCTTCCGTTCCCGCATGGCCGCCACCGATAACGATGACGTCAAAGGAATCTGGATAAAACATGGTATGACACCTCGGGATGTTCGAACGATCTGCAGCCTGGAATACGCGATCCAGGGGCGCTGATTCTACTCGACTTTGAAGATTAGTCCAACCTCGATGGATCTGGGATTAAATAAAGAAAGATCTTTTTATTTAGAGATCTCTTTATTGGATCTTTTATTAGGATCCTCATCTTCTGTGGATAAGGATCCTTTCACTTTAAGGATCATATTATTAAACGGATCCTTTAGCTGTGAAATAAAGGTGATCTTTCTCTCTATAACGTGGGGGTAGAAAGCCTATTTATCCACAAGGGGTTCTTCGGTTCTATGTTGTTATATGGATAACTACAGGATTACACCGGGTTTTAAGTGTACTTATACACATTTATTTTTTTAAAAAAGCGCTTTCATTTAGATCGTCTAGCCAGAGATCGAGCCATTTTTCTGCTGGATCTTCTGGTATTTCATGTTCTGTAACGTCGATCTCCAATAGGGATCCTATTCTTTTGGCCCCTCTTTCTTGAAGAAGACTATCAAAGGCTTTTATGCCACCGCAAAAGGTATCGTACTCTTTACTTCCAAGACCAACTGCGCCATATGAGATCTGGCTTAAGTCTGGTTCCTGCTCTTTTATCTGTTCAAAAAGAGGCTGGATGTTATCAGGTAGTTCACCTGCACCGTGCGTTGATGTGACAATAAGCCAGATCCCTTCATCACTAAGCTCATCGAACTCTGCTCCGTGTAGCACTTCGGTACTGAAGCCAGCCAGGTTAAGCTTTTCTTCAAGATGTTCCGCTACGTATTCGGCGCCGCCGAGGGTACTGCCGCTGATGAGGGTAATATCAGGCATTGTCTTTCTCTTTAGATTTACATTTCGCGCATTGTACGCGGTGAAATGGCTGGGATCTACCTGTGGACAATATGGGTATTAAAAAATAATTTATGGTCTGATCGTCCTCATAATAGGGTTCTGTAGGGAGATCAGCGTTTCAGTTGACTGGATCTCGTCAATCGTCTGGATCTTGTTGATAAGTACATGCTGTAAGCCATCGATTGAGCGGGTCATCACTTTGATAAATATGCTGTAATGACCGGTGGTGTAGTAGGCTTCAACGACCTCTTCTAGATTAGAGAGCTTGATTAGCGCTTCTGGATAGTCCTTTGCACTTTTAAGAATAATGCCTATAAAACAGCAAACGTCGTAGCCAAGCTTCTTCGGGCTGATCTCAACCTGAGTGCCTAAAATGATCCCCGCCTGCTTCATCTTTTCAACTCTGACGTGAATAGTGCCTGGGCTGACGTTAAAGTTTTTTGCCAGTTCAGCATAGGGGACACGGGCGTTTTTCATCAGTTCATTAAGAATATCTCTATCCAAATTATCGATCTGGTAATTATCGGCCATTTTTATTCCTCTTTTTTGTCGTTTCAATATTAATATAGCGATTAAATTGAATAATAAAAACCAATATAGCTATATTGGTTGTTGAATATTGAATTTAAGTCTGTTTGTGTTGAATAATGTTTATCAACGAAGTCACTACACTGAGACAAACACAATGAAACAGCCATTTATTAAAAAACAACAACAGATAAGCTTTGTTAAATCGTTCTTTTCGCGCCAGCTTGAGCAAAAGCTCGGACTGATTGAAGTTCAGGCGCCTATTCTGAGTCGCGTGGGAGACGGTACTCAGGATAACCTTTCTGGCTGTGAGAAAGCGGTTCAGGTAAAAGTGAAGGCTATACCGGAAGCGACGTTCGAAGTGGTTCACTCTCTGGCTAAGTGGAAGCGCCAAACTATGGGGCGTTTTGGTTTTATGACCGGCGAAGGGATCTACACTCACATGAAGGCGCTGCGTCCGGATGAAGATCGCCTAAGCCCTATTCACTCCGTCTATGTCGATCAGTGGGACTGGGAGCGCGTAATGGGAAGCGGCGAACGCAGTTCTGACTACCTCAAGCAAACTGTTCGCACCATTTACTCTGCTATTAAAGAGACTGAAGCGGCCGTTGAGCGTGAATTTGGCTTAAAGCCGTTCTTGCCCGAAGAGATTCATTTTGTTCACAGTGAAGAGCTGCTGCAGCGTTATCCAACTCTGGATGCCAAAGGCCGCGAACGCGCTATTGCTAAAGAACTGGGTGCCGTTTTCCTTATCGGTATTGGCGGTAAGCTGTCACACGGAGAATCTCACGACGTGCGTGCGCCAGACTATGATGACTGGACAACCCCAGGTGAAGACGGCCTTGGCTTGAACGGTGACATTCTAGTGTGGAACCCAGTGCTTCAGGACGCGTTTGAGATTTCCTCTATGGGGATCCGCGTTGATGCTGAAACGCTGAAGCGTCAGCTGGCACTAACCAGCGATGAGTCTCGACTGGCGCTAGAATGGCACCAGGCGCTGCTGCGCGGTGAAATGCCTCAGACTATCGGCGGTGGTATTGGCCAGTCCCGTTTGGTGATGCTGCTTTTGCAACAAAAGCACATTGGTCAGGTACAGTGCGGCGTGTGGACTCCGGAGCAGCGCGAAGCGGTTGAGTGCATGCTTTAATGATTAAACCAGCGGCGCTTTAGCCGCTGACCAAGCTCGGTTTCGAATCGCCAGATGCGATCGAAGGTTTTCATGATGCCGGGCTTACCGTGTTTAGACATGGCCACTGCGTGAAAGCGGTGGCCGCTTTTTTTCTGTTTATCTATCAGCCTAAGAGTAAGACTTTCGGGCAGGCTCTGGGCTATAAAGTCTGATATAACGACGATATCCGCGTCTTGCCACTCTTTTTCTTCAATCTTTTCTAGTGTCTGTTTTAGGCAGCCAGCCAGATCGGTACCGCCGCGAAATCTCTGGCTGAGAAAGCGAACGGCTTCTGATATACCGCTTGCTGAGGTGAGCTCATAGTGAATAACGCCGGTTGAAAACAGCATGACGTGGCACTTTCGCCCTTCTGTCATCGCGATGCGCAAGAGTGCCAGGCAAAAGGCTTTAGCGCATTTCTCATTAAAGCCACCCATAGAGCCTGATGTGTCTACACAAACAATAAACGGACCGCCGGGCTGGCGTTCGCTGACGGTTTTTGAAACGGCGCGGATCTTGGTTCTTTCTCGCCACACGTCGCCTTTCAGGCGGTAGGTGAGTAGCTGTTGTTCAAGGTAGCGGCGGTAGAATTCAGTTTCCAGATCGTCAACGTTAAGTAAGACCATCTCTGCGGGCAACATGCGAACGATATCATTGCTTAAGTGGATGCCCTCGACACTGTCCGGCAGTACGGCAGGCTCCCTGACCATAATTTTATATTCTTCGTTTTGAGACTCCCTGCGATCGAGCGTTACGGGCTTATAGCTCCTGCCCAGCATTTCAGCTATCTGCAGAAGCTGAGGCTGGCTTACGAGGAAATTACCGTACTCAATCAGCTTTTCGCAGTCTGCTTTATGCTTTTGCGCACGGCTCATGTCCCACAGCTGGCCGGCACCTTTGTCATTTTCTACTAAAAGCGGCTCCAGTTTGCTACTGACGACAAGCCGTTCCTGCAGATCTTCCATCAGCTTGTCCCACTCAGTTTCCAGAAGGGAAATATGTAAAGAAGAAACCTGCTGTGACAGCGATTTTCTCCAGCTGTCGATGAATAGGCTTTGAAACCCTTCTTCACGGCTATCGGTTGACTTAAGGAGAGCTTCAGCCCGATCGCTAAAAGGGGCGTTTATGGACTTTAGGCTATCGACAAGGGAGTTTGCTTGTTTAGCAAAGTCAGCGGTATTCCAGGATATGGCCTGTTTATAAAGCGTAAACTCATGGGAAATGGCTGAAGGTACGTTAGATTGAGGTAGCTGGTAGCGCAGCTTTTTTTTCCAGCTGGTAATTTCTTTATCAAAAGAGCGTTTTATTTTCGGATATTTTTCAAAGAAAAGCGCCAGCTGCGGCGCGGCCAGCAGCCCTATGATCATTTCCTCTATGAGCTCGCTTTCACTGATGGAAAGCAACAGCTCTATGGTTTGCAGGCTCATTGATGCTGTTCAGGGGACTGAAAACGTCGTTTTTGCCGCTCTATTTCTTCATGAACGGCGAGTAGACTCGCTTCTATTTTCGTCAGACAGCCTTTTTCTATAAACAGGCAGGGCTGAGCGTCATTAAAGCGCTTTCTTTGTTCACTAAGGCGATTTTGAACCTGTAAGAGTCTCTGAGTCAGCTGCTCTGACGGCTGAATTTTCCCTGTGCTGTTAGACAGATAGAGTGTAGATGTTGAAAGCCCAGCATCCTGTAAAACCAGCTGTAGGTTGTCGTTAACGGCCATGTCCAGAGACTGCATAAAGCCAATGCCGTTAAGCTTTCCTTTTAAGTAGTCGCCTTTAGCTAGCCACTGCTCCAGTCGAGGTTTTTCGATAACGACGTGAGTAACGTCAATCTCATGAAGCGTAAGGGGCGTTTCTAGCGTAAGGGTGACTTCGGAAACGCCTGAAGGAAGACTTAGCTGATAGATAGGCCGGCGGCTAAACAGGGTGTTTTTTACCTCAACAGTCAGAGACTGCTGCTTTGACTGTTGCTGTTGATACTTCATCCAGTCGCGATTTATTTGTTGGATTTGTATGAGCATAGCCTGCTGCTGGTAGGCTAGCTCGGCCATTAGCCCTTCGATTTGCCGATTAACCAGCGACTGTGAATGTTCGTCATGCCATAGACAGTCCTTAAGCAAAATGATGTCTATGGTATCGATAGACTTTCGCCCGTTAAAGAACGCGCTGGCCTGAAGAAGGCGAACCGCTTTTTTCCAACGTCGATCGGAGATGTAAGGCCCATTATCTAGTGTGCTAATTTCCTGGCGAAGTCGGTAAATTAGTTCAAAAACCTCCTCCGGAAGCGCTATTTTATCAATGTGCTGCTGCCACTGTTGGTACTCTTCGTCGTCTACACCCAGCGCTTCGACGGCTGAATTGACCTTTTCTTCACCACTTTGACTAATTAAGGACAGAAAACTCTCTTTTTCCTGGACGTTAGTGAGAGAAATTCGAATAAGCATTCTGTCGTAAAGCGCCTCCAGGCTGCTGTCTTCTTCCGGGAGTTCATTAGAGGCAGCGATTAAAAGCTTTAACGGTATTTCAGATTCAGTATCGCCGTTGCGAAAACGCCGCTCGTTAATTGCCGTGAGTAGTGTATTAAGAATGGCGGGCCCGGCTTTCCAGATTTCATCCAGAAAAACGATTTCTGCTTCGGGCAAATAGTGCTGAGTTAGGCGAACGTAGCGCCCCTCTTCTTTCAGCGCTTTGATAGATAGAGGACCGAACACCTCTTCCGGTGTGGAGAAGCGCGTCATCAGGTATTCAAAGGAGTTAGCCTGTTTAAAGGCATATTTTAACCGGCGCGCTATAAGGCTTTTTGCTATACCAGGAGGGCCGAGTAGAAAAACGCTTTCCCCGCAAAGAGCAGCCAGTAAACAAAGCCTGACAGCGTGCTGCCTTTCGTAGAGACCGGAGCCAAGATGGTTGCTCAGGCGAGTGACTCTTTCTGACAGGGGAATTGAATTAAGCATAGGTTAGGTAATACTGGCTGCTATAAAGGAAATAATATTATAGCATTCATAGAATTGTATTATCTTTATAAATAATAAATATATGTAGCCACCATTTATAAAAATATTTTATTAAGGAAAGTGCAATGTATCTATACCATCTATAATTAACCTTTATTACATATCACCTGTCTGTGGCGTTAATCACTGACATAAGAATATTTATGAGTACTGATAATAAACGTTCGCTACCTGGGGCGATGCTTGCGACGATAGGCGTTGTCTACGGCGACATAGGCACGAGTCCTCTTTATACCTTAAGGGAATGTTTTTCAGGATATTATGGATTTAGCGTTGAGCCAGACGTTATTTTTGGTTTTCTTTCACTTATCTTTTGGATGCTGATTTTCGTCGTTTCCATTAAGTATCTTTGCTTTGTGATGAGAGCAGATAATTCTGGGGAAGGCGGAATATTAACGCTAATGTCTTTAGCTGGAAGGTTTGCCAGCGATAAAAAAACGGGACTTATTGTTGTGCTGGGCCTGATTGGAGGCAGCTTTTTTTACGGGGAAGTTGTTATAACCCCAGCAGTTTCCGTTATGTCGGCTCTGGAAGGGTTAGAAGTATTAGCACCATCACTCAATGCCTATACGGTTCCCTGCGCAATAGCGGTACTAACTCTTTTATTTTGTATTCAAAAGCACGGTACGGGCGGAGTCAGTAAAGTATTTGCGCCGGTTATGCTGCTGTGGTTTATCGTTATTGGTGCGCTTGGCGTTCACAGCATTTTTCTAAGCCCTCAAATCCTCTACGCGCTTAACCCAGGCTGGGCGTTGGATTTCTTCCTTCAATATAAGTCACTATCGTTTTTTGCTCTCGGTGCAGTAGTGCTTTCCATTACCGGCGTGGAGGCGCTTTATGCGGATATGGGGCACTTTGGCAAGATGCCTATCCGCTATGCCTGGTTTACTGTAGTTCTTCCCTGCTTAGTGCTGAACTACTTTGGCCAAGGGGCGCTGCTGTTGAGAACGCCGGAAGCCATTAAGAACCCATTCTTTCTACTGGCTCCACAATGGGCGCTAATCCCTTTACTCATTCTGGCTGCTTTGGCAACCGTTATTGCTTCACAGGCTGTTATTTCCGGTGTTTTCTCATTGACGAGGCAGGCTGTCCACCTAGGCTACTTGCCACCGATGAGGATATTGCATACTTCCGATATGGAAGCTGGCCAGATTTATATTCCGGTAATCAACTGGATGCTCTATTTTGCCGTTGTGCTAGTGATAGTTACCTTTAAGCACTCCAGCAATTTGGCTGCGGCCTATGGTATTGCGGTAACGGGAACAATGGTTATAACGTCGTTTCTTTCCTGTACGGTTGCTAGGCAAAACTGGCATTGGTCAACGCCGCTGATCGCTATAATTTTATCCGTCTTCCTGTTTGTGGATGTGCCGCTGTTTTTTGCTAACGCCGTTAAAGTGTTTTCCGGCGGCTGGCTGCCTCTGCTTTTGGGGCTGATTATGTTTATTATCATGACGTCGTGGAAAAGTGAGCGGTTCAGGCTGCTGCGCCTTCTTAACGAACACGGTAACTCACTGGAGGCACTGATAGCCTCTTTAGAGAAAAATCCCCCAACTAGGGTAAAGGGCACTGCCGTTTTCATGATAAGAACTACAAATGTGATCCCTTTTGCCCTGCTGCATAACCTGACCCACAATAAAGTGTTGCATGAAAGAGTGGTATTGCTGACGATAAAAACTGTTGATACACCCTATGTTCATAACGTTCAGCGAGTCACTATCGAGCAGCTTTCGCCCTCTTTCTGGCGGGTTGTTACCAGTTACGGCTATAAAGAAACGCCGAATGTCGAAAACATCTTTTATCTGTGTGGGCTGGAAGGGCTTCCCTTTAGTATGGAAGAAACGTCGTTTTTCCTTTCACATGAATCAGTCAAATTGGGAAAACGGCCCTGGTATCTTCGTGCAAGAGGGCAGCTGTTTCTGGCGCTTAACCGCAACGCTCTGAGGGCACCGGATCAGTTCCAGATACCGCCCAACAGGGTAATAGAATTGGGAACGCAGATTGATATCTAGATTGATTACTTCTTTTTGTTTATCAGACCGCTGCCGTCATTAGGACTTAAGTTCATAAAGATAGTCGACGACATCAGCGTAATAAGACCCATGGTAATAAACGTATAGTGGAAGTGGTCGATAGTGTTGCCAAAAGAAACGCTTTCATAGGCGTGGAGCACTGTTGCGCTAACGGCAACGCCGAAGCTTACAGAAAGCTGCTGACTGACGGCCATCAGGCTATTTCCTGAACTGGCCGTTTTTTCATCCAGATCGCCAAGCGTGATGGTATTCATTGATGTGAACTGAATCGACATGACTATTCCAATAATAAACATGGGAACAATCAGCATCCAAAGGGGTTCACCGGCGTTCTGCAATGACAGCATGGCGATCATTATGCCGATAAGCACAGTGACACATATCAGCGTTTTTTTATAGCCAAACCGCCTTAGAACAGAGGTAACGGCGGATTTTGCCATTAGTGAACCGACTGCTGTCGGAGCCATCATCATCCCTGAGGTCAGCGCTGAATAGCCAAATCCTACCTGTAGCATAAGCGGCATGAGGAAAGGAACGCTTCCGGTACCCAACCGAGAAATGATCCCGCCGAAAATGCCGATGGAAAATGTCCTTATCTTAAATAAAGAGAGATGAAACAGTGGGTGGGACGAAGTAAGTGCGTGCCGTATATACATCAGCAGTAGCGCGATGCCAATAATAAAAATAGTGACTGAGATTGTTGTGGAAACAATCTTCTCGCTAAATAGGGATAAAGCACTGAGCATCATAACGAGGCTGAGGCCAAACAGTAAAAATCCGAGGGTATCAAATTTTTTGCTTGGCGCAGTAAAGTCCGGCATGTAAATGCGGGCGTAAAATATGCCGATAAGGCCAATGGGGATGTTAATTAAAAAAATCCAGTGCCAGGTGGCGTAAGTTACCAGCCATCCCCCCAACAGCGGCCCAATAATGGGGCCAACCAGGCCGGGTATGGTGATGAAATTCAGAACTTGAAGAAGCTCACTGCGCGGATAGGCGCGCAAAAGCGCCAGGCGAGCCACTGGCATCATCATTGCTCCGCCAACGCCCTGAATGATTCGGGCTGCGACAAGCATAAGGAGTGAGCCCGACATGGCGCAAAGCAGTGAACCTGAGACAAATAGAAGAACGGAAAGAGTGAATATTTTTCGAGTGCCAAATTTGTCTGCCAGCCAACCGCTAATAGGAATGAGCATCGCAACGGTTAGCGTATAGCTAATAATGGCAGACTGCATTGCAAGCGGTGAATGATTAAGGCTTTTAGCAATAGCCGGTACTGCTGTATTAAGAATGGTTGCGTCTAGCGCCTGCATAAAAAATGCAATAGCGGCAATCCAGGGAAGGCCCGCTACGCTGCGCGTTTCCTGAGTCATTCACAGCCCCGTCAGTCAGAAATTGTAGACTTTAATATCTTTCTCCAACAGCGCCTGCGTTGCCGTCAGTGCCGCTTCTGCGTCTTTCTTCAATATAGCGTCAACAATAGACTGGTGATGTTCCAATTTTATCACTTCATTATTGGTGACCGATCTGAAGTACGTTTGATAGACAGAGCTGAATAGTATGGAGAATGACGTGAGTAATGGGTTACAGCTAGCAGTATAGATAAGCTCATGGAAGTCTGTGTCGACTTTAACCCAGGTATCAGCGTCAAATTCTCTGTGTAGAGCCCTCATTTCGGCCATAAGTAAAGAGAGCTGATAGCGCTGTTCGTTGCTTGCATTAGTAGCGGCTAAGGCGGCGGCCTGTGGCTCTAGAGCGCGGCGAAGAACAACAAAGTGATCGGTGACTTCCAGAAAGTTGTCTTTGGTTATCCACCATGAAAGCAACTCTTTATCAAGAAAGTTCCAGTAGGACTGAGGCATAACGCGAGTTCCTATACGCGGTCTGGCCAGAATCATTCCCTTTGCCGTAAGCATCTTAACGGCTTCTCTGATAGCCGTTCGGCTTACGCTGTAGATTTCACAGAGCTCATTTTCTCCTGGAAGAATACTTTCAGCAGCATACTGACCAGACAGGATACTGTGAGCTATTTTTTCTGCCACAACGTACGAGAGATTTCGATGGGCAGCCTGCTGCTGAATGCTGAATTGCATTGTATGGTCCTTGAGCACGAAGTCGTTTTATTTATAATTTATTGATATTTTTATAAA
>NZ_LS483470.1:3775000-3857500 GCF_900478135.1 Leminorella richardii | reverse complement strand
AGCGTCGGTAAGGTGATATGAACCGCAATAACCGACGATACCCGAATGGGGAAACCCAGTGCAATCCGTTGCACTATCATTAACTGAATCCATAGGTTAATGAGGCGAACCGGGGGAACTGAAACATCTCAGTACCCCGAGGAAAAGAAATCAACCGAGATTCCCCCAGTAGCGGCGAGCGAACGGGGAAGAGCCCAGAACCTGAATCATCAGCAGCATTAATGGAAGCGTCTGGAAAGTCGCGCGACACAGGGTGATAGCCCCGTACATGAAAGTGCAGTTGGTGTGAGTTCGATGAGTAGGGCGGGACACGTGTTATCCTGTCTGAATATGGGGGGACCATCCTCCAAGGCTAAATACTCCTGGCTGACCGATAGTGAACCAGTACCGTGAGGGAAAGGCGAAAAGAACCCCGGCGAGGGGAGTGAAATAGAACCTGAAACCGTGTACGTACAAGCAGTGGGAGCCTCTCTTTATGGGGGGTGACTGCGTACCTTTTGTATAATGGGTCAGCGACTTATATTCTGTAGCAAGGTTAACCGAATAGGGGAGCCGCAGGGAAACCGAGTCTTAACTGGGCGTCTTAGTTGCAGGGTATAGACCCGAAACCCGGTGATCTAGCCATGGGCAGGTTGAAGGTTGGGTAACACTAACTGGAGGACCGAACCGACTAATGTTGAAAAATTAGCGGATGACTTGTGGCTGGGGGTGAAAGGCCAATCAAACCGGGAGATAGCTGGTTCTCCCCGAAAGCTATTTAGGTAGCGCCTCGTGAATTCATCTTCGGGGGTAGAGCACTGTTTCGACTAGGGGGTCATCCCGACTTACCAACTCGATGCAAACTGCGAATACCGAAGAATGTTATCACGGGAGACACACGGCGGGTGCTAACGTCCGTCGTGAAGAGGGAAACAACCCAGACCGCCAGCTAAGGTCCCAAAGTCATGGTTAAGTGGGAAACGATGTGGGAAGGCACAGACAGCCAGGATGTTGGCTTAGAAGCAGCCATCATTTAAAGAAAGCGTAATAGCTCACTGGTCGAGTCGGCCTGCGCGGAAGATGTAACGGGGCTAAACCATGCACCGAAGCTGCGGCAGCGAACGTATCACCCAAGACAATTTCACTGATGTGGATAACGATTGACGGAGCGAAGCGACGTCAATGCGTTCATTAAAGTCGAGTTGGCTTAGGGATACGTTCGTTGGGTAGGGGAGCGTTCTGTAAGCCTGCGAAGGTGGACTGTGAGGTCTGCTGGAGGTATCAGAAGTGCGAATGCTGACATAAGTAACGATAAAGCGGGTGAAAAGCCCGCTCGCCGGAAGACCAAGGGTTCCTGTCCAACGTTAATCGGGGCAGGGTGAGTCGACCCCTAAGGCGAGGCCGAAAGGCGTAGTCGATGGGAAACGGGTTAATATTCCCGTACTTGGTGTTACTGCGAAGGGGGGACGAAGAAGGCTAGGCCGGCCGGGTGACGGTTATCCCGGTTTAAGCGTGTAGGTGGGCAGTCCTGGTAAATCCGGTCTGCTGTATAACACTGAGGCGTGATGACGAGTCTCTACGGAGATGAAGTGGTTGATGCCCTGCTTCCAGGAAAAGCCTCTAAGCATCAGGTAACACGAAATCGTACCCCAAACCGACACAGGTGGTCAGGTAGAGAATACTCAGGCGCTTGGGAGAACTCGGGTGAAGGAACTAGGCAAAATGGTGCCGTAACTTCGGGAGAAGGCACGCTGGCAATAGGTGAAGTGGCTTGCCCATGGAGCCGAAGCCAGTCGAAGATACCAGCTGGCTGCAACTGTTTATTAAAAACACAGCACTGTGCAAACACGAAAGTGGACGTATACGGTGTGACGCCTGCCCGGTGCTGGAAGGTTAATTGATGGGGTTAGCGCAAGCGAAGCTCTTGATCGAAGCCCCAGTAAACGGCGGCCGTAACTATAACGGTCCTAAGGTAGCGAAATTCCTTGTCGGGTAAGTTCCGACCTGCACGAATGGCGTAATGATGGCCAGGCTGTCTCCACCCGAGACCCAGTGAAATTGAACTCGCAGTGAAGATGCTGTGTACCCGCGGCAAGACGGAAAGACCCCGTGAACCTTTACTATAGCTTGACACGGAACATTGAACCTTGATGTGTAGGATAGGTGGGAGGCTTTGAAGCATGTACGCCAGTACGTGTGGAGCCAACCTTGAAATACCACCCTTTAATGTTTGATGTTCTAACTTAGCCCCGTTATCCGGGGTGAGGACAGTGTCTGGTGGGTAGTTTGACTGGGGCGGTCTCCTCCCAAAGAGTAACGGAGGAGCACGAAGGTTGGCTAATCCTGGTCGGACATCAGGAGGTTAGTGCAAAGGCATAAGCCAGCTTGACTGCGAGAGTGACGGCTCGAGCAGGTACGAAAGTAGGTCTTAGTGATCCGGTGGTTCTGTATGGAAGGGCCATCGCTCAACGGATAAAAGGTACTCCGGGGATAACAGGCTGATACCGCCCAAGAGTTCATATCGACGGCGGTGTTTGGCACCTCGATGTCGGCTCATCACATCCTGGGGCTGAAGTAGGTCCCAAGGGTACGGCTGTTCGCCGTTTAAAGTGGTACGCGAGCTGGGTTTAGAACGTCGTGAGACAGTTCGGTCCCTATCTGCCGTGGGCGCTGGAAGATTGAGGGGGGTTGCTCCTAGTACGAGAGGACCGGAGTGAACGCACCGCTGGTGTTCGGGTTGTGATGCCAATTGCATTGCCCGGTAGCTACGTGCGGAAAAGATAAGCGCTGAAAGCATCTAAGCGCGAAACTTGCCCCGAGATGAGTCTTCCCTGGGACTTTGAGTCCCCTAAAGGAACGTTAAAGACCATGACGTAGATAGGCTGGATGTGTAAGTGCAGCGATGTATTGAGCTAACCAGTACTAATGAACCGTGAGGCTTAACCTTACAACGCCGAAGGCGTTTTTAGAGACGAGAGACAGTAGAATTATTGAGCTTGTTGAAGGATTGAAGTTCGTGGTTGGGTTGTTGGTAGAACAGCAGCGTCAACGGTGAACAATACAGACTTTGCCTGGCGGCGATAGCGCGGTGGTCCCACCTGACCCCATGCCGAACTCAGAAGTAAAACGCCGTAGCGCCGATGGTAGTGTGGGGCTTCCCCATGCGAGAGTAGGGAACTGCCAGGCTCTTAATTTAAAAGTAGTAAGCCAGAACGCTTCTGGTGAGAAAAGAATTCGGTGGAGCGGTAGTTCAGTTGGTTAGAATACCTGCCTGTCACGCAGGGGGTCGCGGGTTCGAGTCCCGTCCGTTCCGCCACTTATTCTAGGGGCGTAGTTCAATTGGTAGAGCACCGGTCTCCAAAACCGGGTGTTGGGAGTTCGAGTCTCTCCGCCCCTGCCATAAATAGAGAGAATAACCCTTTGCTTTGCAAAGGGTTATTTTTTTATCTTTTAAAAATATTTATTTGCTTTCAGCTAGCAGCGGCCTTTCTATCAGATCGCGAATAAGTGCTTCATGCTCACTGTTTTGTAGCCATATTGCATAAATAGGCAGGCAAATATCAGGAAGTGAAGAAACAGCCTTTAATGTTGGATATTTTTTGGCCCAGTCAGTGGGTAAATAGGCACAATCTCCGACACTTTTTAGCAGCCGCATGGCCATTATTGCTGAAGAGGTTGAAAGTACAGCATCATCGTATTGATCCCCTAGCTCTTTTCTTTGAGAAAACTCCGCACTCCACTCTATATCAATATAGCTCTTTCTCTTTTCGTTCTTTTCGCTAATTTTTTTATCAACCGAAAATGCAGTTAATGATATTTCGCCGATCTTTTTTCCTATCATTTCGTCCATTTTAGGGGGCGTTGTTGCAATAAGAAGGTCTAGACTTCGTTCGTGCAGCTGAGGAGCAAGAAGGCTGCGAGATCCCATTCGGGAACGAATATGTAAATTTGTATTTTGCAGATAGAGGGTTTCAACCCAGTCTGTTAAGCAGGATTCCCATACGGCAGGAAGGGCTCCAATGGTAAGTTCATTGCTTGTATGGCTATTCTTTAGTACCGCTCCCTTTGCCTGCTGCCATAAAGAAAGCATATTTTCTGCATAGGGAAGAAGCTGCTCACCCGCGTTGGTTAGGCGGATATTGTTGCGATGGCGGCTAAATAGATTAACGCCAAGCTGGCTTTCCAGCTGACGTATGCGAAAGCTTACCGCTGACTGAGTCAAATAGAGTGACTCTGCGGCACGACCGAAGTGGCGAGTCTTACTGACTTCCAGAAAGGTCTTGAATAGATCGATATCCATTTATCCTCCAAAAATATTAATCGTGAGGATTATAATTTTTTGTTTTACAGTGTGGCAAGCCTCACTAATACTCCGCGCCATAAAAGCATTAATTTAGAGACTTAGGAGTAATGTCAGATGGCGGAAAGCTTCTCCACGACGCATCGTTTTTTTGACAATAAAAATTATCCACGCGGATTTTCTCGCCACGGGGATTTTACGATTAAGGAAGCACAGGTACTGGAGCGCCAAGGTCACGCGTTTAATGAACTTGATTCCGGTAAACGTAGCCCAGTCACCGATGAGGAAAAGCTGTTTGTTGCGGCTTGCCGCGGTGAGCGTGAACCCCAGACGGAAGCCGAGAAAATTTGGGCTAAATACGTCAATCGTATTCGCCGTCCTAAGCGTTTTCATACGCTGTCTGGCGGTAAGCCTCAGGTGGACAATCTGGAAGACTTCAGCGATTCCGACGACTAATTAAACGGGGCCTTTGGCCCCGTTTGTGTTTATTCATAGCGCCTTATAGAGCTGTAGCAGAAGTCTGTCCATGCTTCTATAGCTGAGTGCTTCAGCAATATGCTCTCTTTCTATTTTTTCACTGCCAGCCAAATCGGCGATGGTTCTAGACACTTTTAATATCCGGTGCCAACCCCGTACTGACAGGCCGAGTTTGGTGAGCGCCTGCTCAAGAAACAGCGCGTGTTCCTGTTCCAGTGTGCATATTTCTTCAACTTCCTTACTGCTAAGGTGAGCATTTATCTTTTTACTTCTTTTCATCTGCTTTTCCCGAGCTGTAAATACTCTCTTTCTTACCGTTTCACTGGATTCTCCTTTTTCCCGATGCTGGCTTAGTACTCCCTTTGGAAGCAGAGGAACCTCTATGGAGAGATCAAATCGGTCTAAAAATGGCCCAGAGAGGCGATTCAGATAGCGCATAACCTGTTGAGGATTGGAGCGGCTCTGTATTCCCTGATAGTGTCCTGTCGGGCTGGGATTCATCGCAGCAATCAGCTGAACTCTGGCAGGGAAAACGATTTTAGCGTTGGCTCGGGAAATAATTATTTCCCCAGACTCTAACGGCTCTCTTAGTGCATCCAGTACTTTTCTCTCAAACTCGGGAAGTTCATCAAGGAAAAGAACGCCGTTGTGGGCCAGTGATATCTCTCCTGGGCGAGGGAAAGTGCCGCCGCCAACCAGAGCTGCCATTGATGCGCTGTGATGTGGGGCTCTAAAGGGCCTTCTCCGCCAGTTTTTAGCATTTTGAGGGGTATGAGCTAGGCTGCCTATTGCTGCACTTTCCAGCGCCTCTTTATCGCTTAATGGCGGAAGCAGAGGATTGAGTCGCGTAGCCAGCATGGTTTTTCCTGTTCCTGGAGGGCCCAGAAGAAGGAGATTGTGGCCACCTGCAGCAGCGATTTCCAACGCTCTTTTAGCCTGTTCTTGGCCAATGATGTCTCTTAGATCCGGTAGATTGTCGATTGTTGTAGGTTCGGGCTCTTGTGAGGGAGAACAAAGCGCTTCAGTATCCCCTGCTAGAAAGCGGCAAACGTCGGTTAAAGTGTGGGCTATCAGGTGACTTCCTTGTTCAATCAGAGATATTTCAGATTCATTTTCCAGCGACAGGATCAGCGATCGATTTTCCTGCGTGGCTGCTAATGCAGCCGGTATAGCACCGTTAACGCGTTTTATTTCACCAGACAGTGCCAGCTCTCCTAAAAATTCATGACGTCCCAATAGGGCTGGGGATATTTGTTCAGATGCAGCCAAAATAGCCAGTGCGATAGGCAGATCAAATCTCCCACCCTCTTTAGGAAGATCGGCGGGAGCAAGATTGACGGTAATTTTCTTCGGAGGGAAAGAAAAACCGCTGTTTATCAGTGCGCTTCTTACCCTGTCTTTGGCCTCTTTAACCGTCGTTTCCGGTAAACCGACAAGCGTAAACATGGGCATGCCGTTGCTGATATGAACCTCGACACTGACGAGTGGAGCATGAATGCCGATAGACGCTCGGGTGTGAACAATGGCTAGTGACATAGGGATTATCCGTTCTGATTTTCAGATTATCCTGTCAGGATTGTCGCTTTCTGTTAGTTTAATTTTTTAGTATTTATTTGTTTTTTAGATATACATTCCAAAAATTGATGATTTCATCATCATTTTTCAGTTTTTTATTGTGCACTTTTTCTCATAAAAAATGTTTTCACGACTTTTTTGTTTTTAATTAATTGAAAACAAAATATTTATTTTCATTTTTCGAATGGTAAATAAAAATGAAAATAAAAAATGGGTTGTAACTCGGTTTAAAACTGTGGTACCTCTGTATGTATTCCTTCAAGAGATGAAGAGCAGAATTAGACATTATGAAGTCTGTAAGCCAAGTGATTAGCCTCGTCATTATTAGTGTGGTGGTGATTATTATCCCACCGCGCGGGGCATCGCTTGGACGAAGAAAGACCTGATAAGAGGTCAGAAATTCAAGAACCCCCGCACTGAAAAGGCGGGGGTTTTTTTATGCCTGATAACAATAACTGGCGCCAAGAGCGCAGACGGCAACAGATACAACAACATCAAATACATCAAGCAGAGCACGGGGTAGGAATGATGAATGGGGCGCAGTGGGTTGTACAGACGTTACGTGAGCAAGGTGTTGATACCGTTTTTGGCTATCCAGGCGGCGCCATCATGCCCGTTTATGATGCGCTGTATGACGGAGGGGTTGAGCATTTACTGTGTCGTAACGAGCAGGGGGCTGCATTGGCGGCTCTTGGCTATGCGCGATCTACCGGAAAAGTTGGCGTATGTATTGCCACTTCCGGGCCGGGCGCTACGAATCTGATCACTGGCCTAGCCGACGCGCTGCTGGATTCTGTTCCCGTTGTTGCCATCACAGGGCAAGTCGCTTCGTCTCTTATCGGTACTGATGCTTTTCAGGAAATTGACGTTCTGGGTCTGTCTTTAGCCTGCACTAAACACAGCTACTTAGTTGAATCTCTTGAAGAGCTACCTTCGGTTATTGCTCAGGCGTTTGAAATTGCTCGCAGTGGGCGCCCCGGCCCGGTACTGATCGATATTCCAAAAGATATCCAGCTTGCTGAAGGGGAACACCTTAAGCCAATGTTGATGTCAGTTGAAGAGATGCCGGAGCCTTCAGCTTCTGATCTTCAGAAAGCTAGCGCAATGCTGGCCGAATCCCGCAAGCCGATGCTGTACGTCGGTGGCGGTGTGGGAATGGCGGGTGCCGTTGACGCTCTGCGCCGCTTTGTTGATGTAACGGGAATTCCTAGCGTATCGACCCTAAAAGGGCTGGGAGCCTGTGATAAAAGCGATTCTCACTATCTTGGACTGTTGGGTATGCACGGCTCGAAGGCGGGCAATTTGGCAATTCAGGACTGTGATCTGCTGGTTGCTATAGGCGTTCGTTTTGATGATCGGGTAACAGGGCGCCTAAACGCGTTCGCGCCTCACGCCAAGGTTATCCACATGGATATCGATCAGGCTGAAATGGGTAAACTGCGTACGCCGCACGTTGCGCTGCGTGGGGACTTAAACCAAATGCTGCCTTATCTTCAACAGCCGATGGAGATATCGGCCTGGCGCGGTAAAGTTGCTGAAATGAAAGCCGAGTACGCCGCCCGTTACGATCATCCTGGTCAACCTATCTATGCCCCTCTCCTGCTAAAACAGCTTTCTGACAGAAAACCCGAAAGTGCCGTTGTGACGACCGACGTTGGCCAACACCAAATGTGGAGCGCGCAGCACATGTCTTTTAGCCGTCCGGAAAATTTTATTACTTCCAGCGGGCTTGGAACTATGGGGTTCGGTATTCCCGCCGCCGTTGGCGCACAGATGGCGCGACCAGACGATATGGTTATCTGCGTATCGGGTGACGGTTCATTCATGATGAACGTGCAGGAGCTGGGAACCATTAAGCGTAAGCGCCTGCCGGTAAAAATCGTGCTTATCGACAACCAGCGCCTGGGCATGGTGCGTCAGTGGCAGCAGCTGTTTTTTGACGCCCGCTACAGTGAAACCAATCTGTCAGACAACCCGGACTTTCTGGTGCTGGCAAGTGCCTTCGGCATTCCCGGGCAGAGCATTTCTCGCAAAGATCAGGTAGATGAAGCCTTGAATGCTTTACTGACCAGCGACGGTCCCTATTTGCTGCACGTCTCTATCGATGAATTAGAAAACGTTTGGCCTCTGGTTCCGCCGGGTGCCGGTAATGAAACCATGCTGGAGAAAGTATCATGACAGAGCATCAATTATTTATTCAAACTCGCTTTCGTTCCGAAGTTTTAGAACGTTTACTACGGGTTGTCCGCCATCGCGGATTTCAGGTATGCAAAATGAATATGAATCAAACGGCCAATGGGGATAACATAAACATTCACTTGACAGTCTCCAGTGAAAGGCCTGTAAATTTACTGTCTTCTCAGTTACGTAAACTTGTGGATGTCAACAGCGTTGAGGTCCACACTCAAGCATCACAACAAATACGCGCTTAGCGCGACAAGGATAGAGAAAAAAATGAGTACGAAAAAAGCTGACTACATTTGGTTTAACGGCGAAATGGTTCCTTGGGCCGAGGCAAAAGTTCACGTCATGTCACACGGGCTGCACTACGGTACGTCTGTATTTGAAGGCGTTCGCTGCTATGACACCCACAAAGGCCCGGCGGTTTTCCGCCACCGTGAGCACATGCAGCGCCTGCGTGATTCAGCAAAAATCTATCGTATGCCGGTTTCCTACTCTGTTGATGAGCTGATGGCAGCCTGTCGCGAAACCCTGCGTAAAAACAATCTGACCAGCGCCTATATTCGTCCGCTGGTATTTATCGGCGACGTCGGCATGGGCGTAAACCCACCTCCTGGCTATAAGACTGACGTTATCATCGCTGCTTTCCCGTGGGGCGCCTATCTGGGTGAAGAAGCACTGGATCAGGGTATTGATGCCATGGTGTCTTCTTGGAACCGCGCTGCGCCAAATACTATTCCTACTGCAGCCAAGGCTGGCGGTAACTACCTGTCCTCTCTGCTGGTCGGTAGCGAAGCGCGCCGTCACGGATATACAGAAGGCATTGCACTGGACGTTCACGGCTACCTGTCTGAAGGTGCCGGTGAGAACATTTTTGTTGTGAAAGACGGCGTCGTGTTTACTCCAACCCTGACTTCTGCCGCACTGCCGGGCATTACCCGCGATGCGCTCATCAAGCTGTCTAAAGATTTAGGGCTGGAAATCCGCGAGCAGGTACTTTCTCGAGAGTCTCTCTATCTGGCTGACGAAGTCTTTATGACTGGCACCGCGGCGGAAATTACGCCAGTGCGCAGCGTAGACGGTATTGAAGTGGGCATCGGTCGCTGTGGCCCGATCACCAAAAAGATTCAGCAGAGCTTCTTCGGTCTGTTCAACGGCAAGACAGAAGACAAGTACGGCTGGCTGGATCTGGTAAACCAATAACTAAAACAGCGTTAGCAAACATAATGAAACATCGCGGGCGGAGTGCTTCCGCCCGCCGATAGACAACGGGAGTGAATACAGCATGCCTAAGTATCGTTCAGCGACAACCACCCACGGCCGCAATATGGCGGGAGCCCGTGCCCTATGGCGCGCAACGGGCATGACAGACGACGATTTCGGCAAGCCGATTATTGCGGTGGTGAACTCGTTTACCCAGTTTGTTCCGGGCCACGTGCACCTGCGCGATCTGGGTAAGCTGGTGGCGGACCAGATTCAGGCCGCTGGCGGCGTCGCGAAAGAGTTTAATACCATCGCTGTTGATGATGGCATTGCCATGGGGCATGGCGGCATGCTGTACTCTCTTCCTTCTCGCGAGCTTATTGCCGACTCGGTTGAATACATGGTAAACGCCCACTGCGCTGACGCGATGGTGTGTATTTCCAACTGTGACAAAATCACCCCAGGGATGCTGATGGCTTCTCTGCGCCTGAATATTCCGGTCATTTTTGTTTCCGGCGGGCCGATGGAAGCCGGGAAAACCAAGCTTTCCGACAAGATCATCAAGTTGGATCTTATCGACGCCATGATCCAAGGGGCTAACCCGGACGTCAGCGATGAAGACAGCGCGCAAATTGAACGCTCCGCCTGCCCGACCTGCGGCTCCTGCTCTGGCATGTTTACTGCCAACTCAATGAACTGCCTGGCTGAGGCTTTAGGTTTGGCTCTGCCCGGCAACGGCTCTCTGGTGGCGACACATAAAGATCGCAAGCAGCTGTTCCTCGACGCCGGTAAAGAGATCGTTTCTCTGACTAAGCGTTACTATGAGCAGGATGATGCCGCGGTTCTGCCGCGAGCTATCGCAACGAAGGCTGCGTTTGAAAACGCCATGACCATGGATATCGCCATGGGTGGTTCAACTAACACTGTACTTCACCTGCTAGCCGCAGCTCAGGAAGGGGACGTCGATTTTACGATGAGCGATATCGACCGCCTTTCCCGCAAGGTTCCGCAGCTGTGTAAAGTGGCGCCGAGCACCCAGAAATACCACATGGAAGACGTACACCGAGCCGGTGGCGTTATTGGCATTCTGGGCGAGCTGGATCGCGCCGGGCTGCTTAACCGCGACGTTCGCAACGTAATGGGAATGAACCTGACGGATACGCTGGCGAAGTTTGACGTTATGCTGACCCAAAGCGATGCGGTAAAAGAGCTTTATCGTGCAGGCCCGGCGGGTATCCGCACTACAGAAGCCTTCTCCCAAGACTGCCGCTGGGACTCTTTGGATACTGACCGTGCAGAAGGCTGTATCCGCGATCTGGCACATGCCTACAGTCAGGACGGCGGTTTGGCGGTGCTTGACGGTAACCTAGCGAAAGACGGCTGTATTGTTAAAACTGCAGGCGTTGATGAGAGCATTCTGACGTTCCGGGGCCCGGCAAAGGTTTATGAAAGCCAGGAAGACGCCGTTGAGGCTATTCTGGGTAAAAAAGTGGTGCCCGGCGACGTTGTTGTTATTCGCTACGAGGGGCCTAAAGGCGGACCGGGCATGCAGGAAATGCTGTACCCAACCTCTTTCTTGAAATCCATGGGATTGGGCAAGGCCTGTGCGCTGATCACTGACGGTCGTTTCTCCGGCGGTTCATCGGGTCTGTCTCTGGGGCACATTTCCCCTGAAGCGGCAAACGGCGGCCTGATTGGCCTGGTTCAGGATGGCGACATTATCAATATTGATATTCCCAAGCGTAAGCTGGTGCTAGACGTTTCCGACAGTGAGCTTGAGGCTCGCTTGCAGGCAGAGCTGGCTCGCGGCGACAAGGCGTGGACGCCGAAAAATCGCGATCGTCAGGTTTCCTTTGCGCTGCGCGCTTACGCAAGTCTGGCGACCAGCGCTGATAAGGGCGCCGTTCGCGATAAGAGCAAGCTGGGAGGCTGATGATAATGGCTGTCCCACTACCGCTCTCTTCCGCACCCTCGGGTGCGGAATACCTGCGCGCGGTGCTTTGCGCACCGGTATACGATGTCGCACAGGTGACGCCGCTGCAGGAGATGAACAAACTGTCAGCTCGCTTAAACAATACGGTGCTGGTAAAGCGTGAAGATCGTCAGCCGGTACACAGCTTTAAGCTGCGCGGCGCGCACGCCATGATCGCCGGTTTGAACGATAGCCAAAAGGCTAACGGCGTTGTTGCCGCGTCAGCGGGTAACCACGCACAGGGCGTGGCGCTGTCGGCTAGCGGGCTGGGCATTCGTTCACTTATCGTTATGCCGCTGACCACACCGGACATTAAAGTTGACGCTGTGCGCGGCTTTGGTGGCGAGGTTTTACTGTTTGGCGCTAACTTCGACGAAGCCAAGGCCAAAGCGATTGAGCTGGCGGCAAAAGAGGGATACACCTTTATTCCTCCGTTTGACCACCCGGCGGTGATCGCCGGTCAGGGCACTATCGGTATGGAGCTCATTCAGCAAGATGCTCATCTCGATCGGGTTTTCGTTCCGGTCGGCGGCGGCGGTTTGGCTGCTGGGGTTGCGGTGCTGATTAAACAGCTGATGCCGAACATTAAGGTCATTGGCGTTGAGGCAGAGGATTCCGCCTGCCTGACGGCGGCGCTTGAGGTGGGGAATCCCGTTGAGCTCGATCGCGTAGGGCTGTTTGCCGACGGTGTTGCTGTTAAGCGCATCGGCGACGAGACTTTCCGCCTGTGCCGCGCCTACCTTGATGACGTAGTGACCGTCGACAGCGACGCCATTTGCGCAGCCGTTAAGGATCTGTTTGAAGACGTGCGGGCAATTGCTGAACCCTCTGGCGCTCTGGCGCTGGCGGGGTTGAAAAAGTATGCAGAGCAAAATGGCATTAAGAACGAGCGCCTGGCCTGTATTCTTTCCGGTGCTAACCTGAATTTTCACGGCCTGCGCTACGTTTCTGAACGCTGTGAATTGGGGGAAAAGCGTGAAGCTCTACTGGCAGTCACCATCCCTGAGAAGAAGGGCAGCTTTCTGAACTTCTGCCAGCTGTTGGGCGGCCGTTCGGTTACCGAGTTCAACTATCGCTACGCCAGCGATAAAAGCGCCTGCATTTTTGTCGGCGTTAGGCTAACGCGCGGTGAAGCTGAACGAAATGAAATCGTTGAAGAGCTGCGCAGGGGCGGTTATGAGGTAGTCGATCTTTCCGATGATGAAATGGCCAAGCTGCATGTTCGCTATATGGTTGGCGGGCGCCCGGCCAAGCCTATTCGCGAACAGCTCTATAGCTTTGAGTTTCCCGAGTCTGCCGGCGCGCTGCTGAAGTTTTTGCAAACGTTAGGTACGTACTGGAATATTTCTTTGTTCCACTACCGAAGCCACGGAACTGACTATGGTCGGGTACTGGCAGCCTTTGAGCTGACGGATAAGGACGAGTCGTTTGAACAGCACTTGAAAAAGCTGGGATACGACTATCGTGATGAAACAGAAAATCCGGCATTCAGGTTCTTCCTGGCCGGATAGCCCGCAGCGCCGCTGGAGTTGACTTCAGCGGCGTTTTGACTTTATGGACGGTAAGAAACATGACAGCGTTTAGCGGATTTAGCCAGGAAGGGCTGACGTTTCTGCAGGACGTCAGGATCCAGAACAGTAAAGAGTGGTTTGACGATCACCGCTCAATCTATGACGACAACATCGTTACGCCATTCCGCCGGCTGGTGGAGGCGCTAAGTCAGACCGCGTTGACCATTGACCCAGAGGTGGAAACGCGCCCGGCGATCGGTAAAACCATTTCCCGCATTCATCGGGACACGCGCTTTAGCCACGACAAGTCGCGCTACCGCAGCCATATGTGGCTGACCTTTAAGCGCTACAGCAAAGACTGGACGGACGCACCGGTCTACTTCTTCGAAATAGCCCCTGACTTTTATCGCTACGGGCTGGGCTACTACTGTGCCAGTCGGCAGACCATGGACATACTGCGCCTTTTGATGCGCACAGAGCCGAAAGATTTTCTGGCGGTTGCCAAGTGCTGTAAGTCACCGTTTGAGTTGGTTGGGGAAAGCTACAAGCGACCGTTAGTGAAAGAACAGGATCCTGATATTGCTAACTGGTACAACCGCAAAAGCTTTGCCGTTATGCACACCGCTCAGGATATGGAACGCCTCTTCGACGACGGGCTGGTAGACGTATTGGCCAAAGGATTCAGGCAGTTGGCGCCGCTGTACCACTACCTGATGCGCGTAGAAATGATGAAGCGCAATCCGGAAGAGTCGCTATAACAGCTGCCAGAAGGCGTGGATCAGCGGCTCGTTCAGGCGCTTTTTCTGTACGCAGACGCCTAGGTCAAAGGCGGACATAGGAGCCACGTTCTCTATAATGATGATTCGACTGCGGACGCTTTCCGGGCTGTTGTCCAGCACAACGCTGGGAAGCAGTGCGATGCCGCAGCCCAGCGCGACCATGGAAACAATGGCTTCGTGACCGGCGACAGTGGCGTAAATTTGTGGGCTGCTGATGTGGTGACGACGAAACCACTGGTCGATGCGCCGACGAGTGGGACCGTGTTCTGGCAGAATGAATGGGATAGAGGCCCAGTCCGGCCTGTCGACTGACATCTGGCTGTGAACCGGGCAGGGAAGCGACGGGGCGATCATCAGAAGAGGGATTTCGCCGATCTTGTGAAACTCTACGCTGGTTGGCAGGTTTTCCGGCCGACCGGCAATGGCCAGATCGGCGTCGTTGGACTGCACTTTTTCTACCGCGTCGGCGGCATCGCCAGTCGTTAGCTTGATTTCGACGTTGGGATGGCGTGCGCGAAACCGATCCAGAACGGCGGGAAGGTGACTATAGGCGGCGGTAACCGAGCAGAACAGGCGAAGTTCGCCGCTGAGGTAGGCGTCTTCCTGAGACAGAGCGCTGCGCAGCTGTTGGTAGTGTAACAGCGTTTGCTGAGCGAAAGCCTTCAGCTGCTGCCCTGCTTGAGTAAGCTGGACGGTACGGTTGTCCCGAATAAACAGCGCGTGACCCAGCTCTTCCTCCAGTCGCTGTATTTGTCTGGAGAGGGTTGACGGGCTGACGTAAGTCGCCTTAGCCGTTTTACCAAAGTGGCGGCTTTCGGCCAGATGGAGAAAAAGCTTTAAGTCACGGAGATCCACAGTAGGCTACCTGTTTTACGTTGCATAAATTGCAATATCATCTTCTTAATATATCAATTTAAGCAATGAAGGTCTTGTCTTATGATGAGTGATATAGACCCTATCAGGGGCGCAAACGAGCGCCAACACAACATACAACACGGCACACCAGTGCGATACGGAGAATAATAATGGCTAACTACTTCAACACGCTGAACTTACGCCAGCAGCTGGCTCAGCTGGGTCAGTGCCGCTTTATGGCGCGCGACGAATTTGCCGATGAGGCAGGATTTTTAAAGGGTAAAAAAATCGTTATCGTCGGCTGTGGCGCTCAGGGGCTTAACCAAGGCCTGAACATGCGTGACTCCGGTCTGGACATTTCTTATGCGCTGCGTAAAGCCGCTATCGATGAAAAGCGGGCTTCATGGCGCAAAGCGACGGAAAACGGCTTTAAAGTTGGCACTTATGAAGAATTAATCCCTCAGGCGGATTTGGTTGTTAACCTGACTCCGGACAAGCAGCACACCTCTGTTGTTCAGGCAGTACAGCCGCTAATGAAGCAGGGTGCTGCGCTGGGCTATTCTCACGGCTTTAACATTGTTGAAGTGGGAGAAAAAATTCGTTCTGACATCACGGTTGTGATGGTGGCGCCGAAGTGCCCGGGTACGGAAGTGCGTGAAGAATACAAGCGCGGCTTTGGCGTGCCAACGCTGATCGCGGTGCATCCAGAGAATGATCCGAAAGGCGAAGGCATGGCGATTGCTAAGGCGTGGGCAGCAGCGACTGGCGGTCATCGCGCTGGCGTTCTGCAGTCTTCTTTCGTTGCTGAGGTTAAGTCTGACCTGATGGGCGAGCAGACTATTCTGTGCGGTATGCTGCAGGCTGGTTCTCTGCTGTGCTTTGACAAAATGGTTGCCGATGGCGCTTCTCCCGCTTACGCGGAAAAACTGATCCAGTTCGGCTGGGAAACTATTACTGAAGCGCTGAAGCAGGGTGGCATCACGCTGATGATGGACAGACTGTCCAACTCTGCCAAGCTGCGCGCTTTTGCGCTGTCTGAACAGCTGAAGACTCTGATGACTCCTCTGTTCCAAAAGCACATGGACGACATTATCTCCGGCGCTTTCTCTGAGGGGATGATGGCGGATTGGGCAAACAATGATGCCAAACTGCTGGGCTGGCGTGAAGAAACGGGACGCACGGCGTTTGAAACCGCACCTCAGCAGGAAGGGAAAATCAGCGAGCAGGAGTACTTTGACCACGGCGTACTGATGATCGCTATGGTGAAAGCGGGTGTTGAGCTGGCGTTTGAAACAATGGTTGTTTCCGGCATTATCGAAGAGTCCGCTTACTATGAGTCTTTGCATGAGCTGCCGCTGATTGCTAACACTATTGCCCGTAAGCGCCTGTATGAAATGAACGTGGTTATTTCCGACACGGCTGAATACGGTAACTATCTGTTTGCCAACGCTGCCGTTCCGCTACTGCGCGAGAAGTTTATGGCCTCTCTGCAGGCGGGCGATCTGGGTAAGCCAGTTGCCGCGTCTGACGTTGACAACGCACAGCTGCGCGACGTGAACGAAGCCATTCGCAATCATCCAATTGAGATTGTTGGTAAGAAACTGCGCGGCTATATGACGGACATGAAGCGTATTGCCGTTGCAGGTTAATTAATATCTATATAAACAGGGCGTTTTACGCCCTGTTTATATTTCTTTATATTCAAATAGAAAAATAATTAATACATCTCTAATCAACCGTTTTGCGAAATAGACTACATGTTTGAGCTGGACGGACATCTATTTTTGTATATAATCCTACCTCTTCACAAATATTTATAAGGGATATAGTTTCTATGGAATGGTTTAAAAAATGTTTAACTCAGTACGCTGATTTCTCTGGCCGCGCGCGTCGTAAAGAATATTGGATGTTCCAGCTGTTTGCCTGCCTTATTGTTATCGCGTTAGCGATCGTGGGCGGTATTCTGGATTCTCTGTTCGGTTCTAACGGTGTAGTAAGCATACTGCTGATCGGCGTATTTTATCTGGCGATTCTGGTTCCTGCACTGTCCGTTACCGTTCGTCGTCTGCACGATACGGATAAAACCGGCTGGTGGATTCTAGTTGCCCTGATCCCATTTGGCTCTCTGGTTCTGTTTGTCTTTACCGTTCTGGACAGCACCAGCGGTACGAATGCCTACGGCCCTTCACCGAAAGAAGCCATCTAACGTTTCTTCTCGTGTAGAAAAACCCGCCAAGTGCGGGTTTTTTACTTTTGGCGCCTTCTGTCGACGGTGCCGTTTTTTGCTATAATCGCCATCCTTTTTAGTTTTGTGAGCCCGTCTTTGTTATGCGAATGAATCCCCGTCAGCAACAAGCCGTTGAATTCGTTACCGGGCCCTGCCTGGTGCTGGCGGGTGCGGGTTCGGGCAAAACGCGAGTTATTACTAATAAGATTGCCTATTTGGTGCGCGAATGCGGCTATCAGGCACGCCATATCGCTGCTGTGACTTTTACCAACAAGGCTGCCAGAGAGATGAAGGAGCGTGTATCGCAAACGCTGGGGCGTAAGGAGTCCCGCGGGTTGACGATTTCTACCTTCCATACGCTAGGGCTGGAGATTATCAAGCGTGAGCACGTAGCGCTGAACATGAAGTCGTCGTTCTCTTTGTTTGACGATCAGGACCAAATGGCGCTGCTTAAGGATCTGACGGAGAAGTGGCTGGAAAACGACAAAACCCTGCTGTCTCAGCTGGTTTCTACTATCTCCAACTGGAAAAACGACCTGATCAATCCAGCACAGGCGGCTGCGAGCGCCAAGTCCGAGCGGGATAAACTGTTTGCCCACTGCTATGACCTTTATGACAGGCAGCTTAAGTCCTGTAGCATCCTCGACTTTGACGATCTTATTCTGTTGCCGACGCTCCTACTTCAGCGTAATGAAGAAGTCAGAGAGCGCTGGCAAAACCGTCTGCGCTACCTGCTGGTGGATGAATATCAGGATACCAACACCAGTCAGTATGAGATGGTGAAGCTGCTGGTAGGCTCACGGGCAAGGTTTACGGTAGTCGGAGACGATGACCAATCCATATACTCATGGCGCGGCGCGCGGCCACAGAACCTAGTGCTGCTTAACGAAGACTTTCCGAGCCTTCAGGTGATCAAACTGGAGCAGAACTACCGTTCATCCGGGCGTATCCTTAAAGCCGCTAATATACTGATTGCCAATAACCCGCACGTGTTTGAGAAGAACCTGTTTTCTGAGCTCGGCTATGGGGAAGAACTGAAAGTCCTGACCGCCAACAACGAAGACAACGAGGCGGAGCGGGTTGTCGGTGAGCTTATTGCCCATCATTTTATCAATAAGACGCAGTATAAAGACTACGCCATTCTGTATCGCGGCAATCACCAGTCGCGCATCTTTGAAAAGATGCTGATGCAAAACCGCATTCCGTACCGTATTTCTGGCGGCACATCGTTCTTTTCTCGACCTGAAATCAAGGATTTGATGGCCTATTTGCGGCTGTTGACTAACCCAGATGACGACAGCGCATTTCTGCGTATTGTCAATACGCCGAGAAGAGAAATCGGCGCGGCGACGCTGGAGAAATTGGGGAACTGGGCCATGGGGCGCAGCGTTAGCCTCTATCGCGCCAGCTTTGACGTTGGGCTGTCTCAAAGCCTTACAGGGAGAGGTTTGGAGGCGCTACAACGCTTTAGTCACTGGATTGACGGTGTGGCTAAAACGGCGGAAAGAGAGCCAGTAGCCGCTGTCAGAGACTTGATCCACGGCATGGACTATGAAAGCTGGCTGTATGAAACATCTCCCAGCGCGAAAGCGGCAGAGATGAGAATGAAGAACGTTAACCAGCTGTTCGGCTGGATGACGGAAATGCTGGAAGGCTCCGATCTGGATGAGCCTATGACGCTGGATCAGGTGGTCGGGCGCTTTACCCTTCGCGATATGATGGAGCGAGGAGAGAGTGATGAAGAGCTGGATCAGGTGCAGCTGATGACGTTGCACGCGTCAAAAGGCCTAGAATTCCCCTATGTTTACCTTGTTGGTATGGAAGAGGGACTTTTGCCGCACCAGAGTAGTATTGATGAAGATAACGTTGATGAAGAGCGGCGGCTGGCCTATGTGGGTATTACTAGGGCGCAGAAAGCGCTGACTTTTACTCTCTGTCGTGAGCGTCGTCAGTTTGGTGAGCTGGTTCGCCCCGAGCCCAGCCGCTTCCTGCTTGAGCTGCCGCAGGACGATCTGGTGTGGGAAAACGCGCGCAAGGCCGTTTCTGCCGAAGAGCGAATGGAAAAAGGGAAAGGCCATTTGGCTAATATTCGCGAGCAGTTGGCCAAGGCGAGAGGGAAAGAATAACGTTGCCTAAACGTAAAAAAGCCGGAATCATTTCCGGCTTTCTATTATGTAGGAATGTAGGAATTAAAGACGGTTATAGTCGCCAACCAAACTGTTGTACTCTTTGATAAGCTTTCCGACAGAGCCGTTAACCATCCACTCACCAGACGTGCCGAGGTTCATCTGCTCACCCCTTGAGTAGGGCTCTTTATCTCTCACGCGGCGAATACGCTCTTTGGCGGCCTTAGCGTAGCTGTCTGCTTGGCGTAATAAAGAATCGTAGCTTATGTAGGACGTATCATTAGCCTTTTTACGCTCTTCGATAAGAGGGCGTGAACTTTCAATTTTGTTTTGCAGTTCAGAAACCATGGCCAGCGATTTTTCAGCGTCAAACGTATCTTCTTCGATCATCCTATTGATGCTTTTTGCATCCATCATGATTGCCAGGCTGTAGTAGCTAAGGGTTTTGCCTTCGCTTTCTTCCATTGCTTTTAGATGGGCTTTTTGACGCTCATCGTTAATCTCACTAATAGCCTGTGAAAATGCTTTAGACGCAGGTTCGAAGGCTTTATAAGCTGCCAGGAGTTTAGGATGTAATTCTTTACCCTTGGCGAATTTGTCGTCTGTATAGTCACCCTGATCGTAGTACCGATTTAGGGCGTTAATTTCTGTGCTGACTTTTTCAGCAGCGGCGAGGTAACTAGCGGCAATTTCGTCCATCGGATTAAAGGCAGGCTTAATATCAAGCGCTTTGGTGACGCCTCTCTGACAGGAGTCAGTACTGTTCTGATGGATTGCATAAAGCCCGTAAACAGTGGATTCTTTACCGGTTGGGCCTTTTTCGAAATCTTTTACCCAGCTGCTATAGCGATTGATACTGTCATGAATAGAGCTATCAATAGAGTTATAGCACTGAATGTAGGCCTGCATTTTTTCTGCTACAGCCTGTTCAGCGTTCTGCTTTTCGGCTTCAGCCTGTTTTGCTGCTTCTTCAGCTTTTGCTTTAGCGTCATCTTGAGCATTTTCGCCGTTAGGCTTTTCAGCCTGTTGAGGAGTGCTTTGAACCGGAGTTGGGGTTGGTGCAGAGGATGATGGTTCTTCTTTTTTATTATCACAGGCTGATAGTGCAAGTGCTATACACAGAGCGATCGCACCCTTTTTCCATGCGACTGAGCCATTCTTGAAATCCATTTTTGTTCCTTTATTCGGCTGATAAAAAATGAGAAGGATAAAAATACTACTTAATAGTTCAATTTTCAATTAATGGCTGTTTTAAATTAATTGTTTATTATTTTAAAGGGTGCTTATTTAATGTTTTTTATTGTTTATCCAATAAGTTGGGTTAATAACAACACAATGCGGAAAATATCTTTATCCATTTTGAACTGTATTTTATCTATCGATTAAATTAAATAGAGATTAATGACAGCTTGGCTGTAGTTGCATACTCTCTACGGTTGCTGCTTCGGCAGCCCGCTGTTCTTCTCAGGCTTTTTTAGCGTCATTCTCCGCTTTTTCTTTGGTTTCATTAGCTACTTTTGCGGTGTCTTCTTTAACGCTTTCTGAGACAGAGGAGGCGCCGTTAGCCGTAGTTGATGATGCGACAGCCATATTATCGCAGGCCGAGAGAGCCAAAACGATGCCAAATATAATAATGCCCTTTTTCCATTCGATGGCAATGTCGTTAAAATCCATTTTTTGTCTCCTTGGCGAGGGTAATGCAAAGATGAAAATCAGAATAAAAAATACGCTCAACAATAGAGGAGTTCAATTTTTTTATTCTGTTTTATAGAGTGGTTTCTCTATTTGGCCTGAATAGAAAAAGGCAACCGACAGTTTGTTTGCCAGCGGCTTTCCTGAAGGAGAGATTCCGCTAAAAGGGGGCGATTTTTGAGGTCATTACTGTCGATGCTTAGCTGTAGTCGATCGCCGTCGGCGAAAAGGCTAACGTTGAGCGTTGTCGCTGGATGCCGAGCTCGACAGAAAAGAATCGCGATCCTTAGCAGGCGAACAATTTGAATGGCTTGGTGCGCGGGAAGTGCATTTTGTTGAGAGAGTGCCTGAAGATCGAGAGGGTGACTTTGATTAATCAGGAGTGCCGCCAGTAGCTTTTTTTGTGCAGGCGTAAACCCCGGCATATCTATATGGCTGACCAGATAGGCGGCGTGTTGGTTAGCGTTTTTGAATTCTATGCTAAGTCCTACCTCATAAAGCTGGCAGGCCCAGAAAAGCATCTCCTGTACGTTATCATCAAGATGCCAAGAGCTTTGTAATTGAGCTCTTAGCGCACTAGCGCACTGACTAACGAAGTCTGCCTGCTGGCAGTCGACACGATAAAGAGACTGAAGCATTCTGACGGTTCTTTGGCGAACATTGCGATCGGGAGGGATGGGGAGCATGCTGTAAACTAATCCTTCACGCAGCGCCCCGCCGGAAAGCACCATACTGTCCACTTTTAGCGTGTCGAAAACGGCGATCAGAATCGCTAGGCCGCTGGGGAACACAAGTGCTCTTTCCAGCGTCAGCCCTTCAATTTCAAGCTCTTCGAGTTTACCGCACTGGATGGCCTGTTCTTTCAGCTGTAGCAGCTTATCCAGAGTGATGGCTTCATCCATACCCTGTGCAACCATGATTTCCTGTAGTGCCTGAACAGTGCCAGAGGCTCCAACGCAGGTTTTCCAGCTGCAGGATATAAGTCGTTCAGCAATTTGGGATAACAGCTCACGCGCAGCGGTTTCTGCCTGGTGAAAGTTGTCGGCGCTTAAAGAGCGGTTGGCAAAGTAGCGTTCAAGCCAGGTAACACAGCCCATAGGAAGGCTAACCAAATTGTTAATGCTATCACCGTCGCCTGCGATAAGTTCAGTACTGGCTCCGCCGATATCAACCACCAGACGTTTAGGATCGCCGCCGGTAGTATGATTCACTCCCTGATAAATCAGCCGTGCTTCTTCTTCACCGCAAATGATGTCAATAGAGATAGAGACGTTTAGCCGTTCAAGAGCCACAGAAATAAAGCGTTGGGCATTTTTAGCCGTGCGCAGTGCCGCAGTAGCAACGACGCGAATACGATGTGGGGGGATCCCCTGAAGACGTTCAGCAAACAGCGCCAGGCACTGCCAGCCGCGCTCCATGGATTCTTCCGACAGATAGCCGCTTTCGTCCAGTCCGGCAGCCAGCCTGACTTTTTTTTTCAATTTGTCGAGAGTTTGTATTCCGCAGTTGGTGTTGCGGACGATTAACAGATGAAAGCTGTTTGAACCCAGATCGATAGCGGCATAAATCGAAGAGTTGTCGATTTTGCCGCATTCTGAGTTCTGAGGGGGAAGCATACCTTGTCGCGCTATCCTGAACGCTTGCGACCGCGAGGAGCTCCGCTTCTACGGGGCCCGCTGCTGCGTCGTTGACTACCTACAGCTCGCGTGCGCGGCAGTCGTTTCGGCGCAGGCAGGTCTGTCATTAGCGCGTCTGGGTTATAGCGGCTTACCGGAATGGCGTGACCGATGTACTGCTCGATAGCAGGTAGGTTCAGCGCGTACTGCTCGCAGGCCAGGCTAATCGAGTTGCCGCTGGCGCCAGCGCGACCGGTACGGCCGATGCGATGAACATAGTCTTCACAGTCGTCTGGCAGGTCGTAGTTGAATACGTGTGTGACTTCAGGAATATGAAGACCGCGAGCGGCAACGTCGGTGGCGACCAGAATATCCAGATTGCCCTTGGTGAACTCATCCAGAATTTGCAGGCGCTTTTTCTGTGCCACATCGCCAGTCAGCAGGCCGACTCGATGACCATCTGCCGCCAAGTGGCCCCAGATCTCTTCACAAACGTGCTTGGTATTGGCGAAAACGATAGCGCGGTCGGGCCATTCTTCTTCCAACAGCGTTTGCAGAAGGCGCATTTTGTCCTCGTTTGAGGGGTAGAAAAGCTCTTCTTTAATGCGGTGGCCGGTTTTTTGCTCTGGTTCAACTTCAATATACTGAGGGCTATTCATGTGCTCGAACGCCAGCTCTCTGACTTTAAAGGAGAGCGTTGCCGAGAACAGCATATTCAGGCGCTGTTCCGCAGCAGGCATACGTCGGAAGATCCAGCGGATATCCTTAATAAAGCCCAGGTCAAACATGCGGTCGGCTTCGTCCAGAACGACAACCTGAATGGCGCTAAGATCGACATGGCCCTGTTTGACGTAGTCAATAAGACGACCCGTTGTACCGATAAGAATGTCTACGCCAGACTGCAGCACTTTAAGCTGCTTGTCATAACCGTCTCCGCCATAGGCTAGGCCGGTTTTAAAGCCGGTTTCATCTGCCAGAGGCTGGGCGTCGTTGCTGATCTGAACGGCCAGCTCACGCGTCGGCGCCATAATCAGCGCTCGCGGCTGATTCGTTTTGCGCTGCTCGTCGGACGCGTGCGTTAATAAATAGTTAAAGGTAGATGCCAGAAAAGCCAGCGTTTTTCCGGTACCCGTTTGCGCCTGTCCTGCAACGTCCTTCCCCTCTACGGTATAAGGCAACGCCAATGCCTGTATTGGCGTACAGTAATGAAAACCCTTACTTTCAAGGGCTTTGATGACCGAGGGGTGTAGTGCGAAGTCGGCGAACTTCTGTTCCGTCAAGTGTGTTTTGCTCATAGTGGTGTAGAATAGCAGTTAACCTCGCATTCACGAAAGTATTGCTTTACGAATGCGTATCCGTTGAAATAAAGTCAACATTTATTCAACGTTTCTTTGGTCAATAAAACACCAATGAATCACATCTAATCCCGCGGAGTCAAACATGAGCGAAAAAATTATTCACTTAACCGATAGCAGCTTTGAAAGTGACGTGTTGAAAGCCGAAGGGCCCGTCCTAGTGGACTTTTGGGCAGAATGGTGCGGCCCGTGCAAAATGATCGCTCCCATTCTGGATGACGTTGCGTCTGAATATGAAGGCCGACTGACGGTCGCCAAGCTGAATATCGATGAAAACCCTGCAACTGCACCGCAGTATGGCATTCGCGGTATCCCTACTCTGCTGTTGTTTAAAGACGGCGCCGTGGCGGCAACCAAAGTTGGTGCGCTGTCTAAGTCTCAGTTAAAAGAGTTTTTGGACAATAGCCTCTAATATTCTGAGCGACAAGCGATCGGCACGGGCTCTGAGTCGTCAGGTTTGGCTTTTGACTGACTAAAATGAGCATCGTGCTGACGCGTTTTCATGCGTTATTATTGCATTTTCTTTATCGATCCGTAGACTACGCGAATAAAGCATGCTACCTTTATTTACGCTTCATGAAATCTTATCTACAGACGTATCCAATTTTAAATCCATAGCCTATATGTCCTTCAGTACCCTTAAGTGCACTCAAGTAGCGCTATGATTTTGAAACAGGTTTAGAATGTATATTCGGGCACGGCTTTCTGATTTATCCTAAAAATTTATCAGACACTGTTATGCCTTCCGCATTGACGTGCGGCGTGACTGGATATTCTAATTTACAGGCGTGGCGAGCTCAGCCATCTATTCATCAAGACATTTCGAGACAGACCCCGAGTTAAAGAACCCACCACTATGAATCTTACCGAATTAAAAAATACGCCGGTCTCTGAGTTAGTTACTCTCGGCGAAAATATGGGTCTGGAAAATCAGGCCCGGATGCGTAAGCAAGACATTATCTTCGCTATCCTTAAACAGCATGCAAAAAGCGGTGAAGATATTTTTGGCGACGGAGTGCTGGAAATACTGCAGGATGGATTTGGCTTCCTGCGTTCCGCAGACAGCTCCTACCTTGCCGGTCCCGATGATATTTACGTTTCCCCCAGTCAGATTCGCCGCTTTAACCTCCGTACGGGTGACACCATTTCTGGCAAAATTCGGCCGCCAAAAGAAGGCGAGCGCTATTTTGCCCTGCTGAAAGTCAATGAAGTCAACTACGACAAGCCGGAAAACTCCCGTAACAAGATCCTGTTTGAAAACCTGACTCCTCTGCATGCTAACTCTCGTTTGCGTATGGAGCGTGGCAACGGTTCGACGGAAGATCTTACCGCTCGCGTGCTTGATTTGGCTTCGCCTATCGGCCGCGGTCAGCGTGGCCTGATCGTTGCGCCACCGAAAGCCGGTAAAACCATGCTGCTGCAAAACATTGCCCAGAGCATTGCCTATAACCACCCTGATTGCGTGCTGATGGTGCTGCTGATTGACGAGCGTCCTGAAGAAGTGACTGAAATGCAGCGTCTGGTGAAGGGCGAAGTGGTTGCATCAACCTTCGACGAACCGGCTTCTCGTCACGTTCAGGTTGCTGAAATGGTGATCGAAAAGGCCAAGCGTCTGGTTGAGCACAAGAAAGACGTTATTATCCTGCTTGACTCTATCACTCGTCTGGCTCGTGCCTACAACACCGTCGTGCCTGCATCGGGCAAAGTGCTGACCGGGGGGGTTGACGCCAACGCCCTGCATCGTCCTAAGCGCTTCTTTGGCGCTGCGCGCAACGTGGAAGAGGGCGGCAGCCTGACCATTATTGCTACTGCTCTGGTTGATACCGGCTCTAAAATGGATGAAGTCATCTATGAAGAGTTTAAAGGCACCGGCAACATGGAACTCCATCTGTCTCGGAAGATCGCCGAGAAGCGCGTGTTCCCGGCGATTGATTACAACCGCTCCGGTACCCGTAAAGAAGAGCTGCTGACGACCTCAGAAGAGCTACAAAAAATGTGGATCCTGCGTCGCATTATTCATCCTATGGGTGAAATTGACGCGATGGAGTTCTTGATTAACAAGTTAGCGATGACGAAAACAAACGATGAATTCTTCGATATGATGAAGCGTTCATAGTTGAAGTTAAACCGAGGTGAGTATTAGGATAATATCCTGATACTCATCCGTTTTATTGAGAGCCGTTAATCGTGAATGCACTCACTGTGAGTAGCGATATTATTATCGTTTTTTTGTTTTCTCTGGCTTTCCTATTTGTCGCTCGCAAGGTGGCAAAAAAGATAGGGTTGGTTGATAAGCCTAATTATAGAAAACGCCATCAAGGGGTTATTCCTCTTGTTGGAGGAATTTCCGTTTATGCCGGGATTTGTTTATATCTTTTCATTAATTGGAAAGAGATAGAACAGCCCGGCATTTATCTTACCTGCGCCGGTATTTTGGTCGTTGTGGGCGCTATTGATGACCGGTTTGATATCAGCGTGAAGTTCAGAGCCTCTGTACAGGCGCTGGTTGCTGTTTCCATGATGTACTTTGCCGGTCTCTATCTTCACAGTCTGGGATATATTCTTGGGCCGTTTGAGCTGGTGCTTGGCCCCTTTGGCTACGTCGTCACGCTGTTTGCCGTTTGGGCTTCCATCAACGCCTTCAATATGGTTGACGGCATCGACGGCCTGCTGGGCGGGCTTGCCTGTGTGACCTTTGGCGCGCTGGGCATACTGCTGGTTATGGACGGTCAGTCGCTGTTGGGCTACTGGTGCTTTGCCATTATTGCCTCCATCATTCCCTATCTGCTGCTAAACCTCGGCGCTTTTGGTAAGCGCTACAAGGTGTTTATGGGCGATGCGGGCAGTACGCTGATTGGTTTTACCGTGATCTGGATTTTACTGCAGAGCACACAGGGAACCGGTCACCCAATGAATCCGGTTACCGCCCTTTGGGTTATCGCTATCCCTCTGGTTGATATGATAGCCATTATGTATCGCCGCCTGCGTAAGGGTATGAGCCCCTTCTCAGCCGATCGCCAGCACATTCACCATCTGATTATGCGCGCTGGGTTTACCTCTCCCCAAGCCTTTGTTTTGATCACGCTTTCGGCTGCGATTTTGGCGGCGATTGGCGTAATTGGTGAACATCTTGCATTCGTCCCTGAATGGATAATGATGGCACTATTCTTGCTTGTTTTTCTTGTGTACGGGTTTTGCATCAAGCGCGCCTGGCGGGTAGCACGTCTTATTAAACGCGTTAGGCGGCGGATGCGCAGAGCCAGTAAAGAGCAACATATTTCTTAAACAGAGGCTTTATCATCAACATGAAACCTGAGATTCAGTCCATTGATAATGAATTAGATATCCGCAGCCTGTGCTATTCATTATGGTATGGAAAAGTGTGGATAGTCGGCATTGCCGTTGTATTTGCGCTGTTTGCACTGGTTTACTCTTACGTTGTCAAACAAGAGTGGAGCGCGACGGCGATTACTGACAGGCCGACTGTCAGTATGCTGGGGGGGTACTATACTCAAGAGCAGTTCCTTCGCGGTTTAGTGCGTGACAGCAGCGCTAATTCACAGACCAGTGAAACGCCCATTGCTTCGGATGTGTATGATGAATTCGTTATGCAGCTCTCTTCCTATGACACCCGCAGGGATTTTTGGCTGAGCTCGGACTACTACGCACAGCGTAAGGAAGGGAATGCCAGAGCCGATGCCGTCTTGCTTGATGAGCTTATCAACAATATTTCATTTGCTCCAAAAGACGATAAAAAAGGCGTTAACGACAGCGTTAAGCTTACGGCGGAAACGCCTAGCGATGCCAATCAGCTGCTGCGCCAATACGTCAACTTCGCTAACCGGCGCGCTATCGCAGCCCTTAACGATGAGCTTTCTGGTACCTGGTCTGCGCGCAAAACAACGCTGTTTTATCTGGTCAAGCGTCAGGAAGACATCTCCAATGCCGTTTATCAGCGAGAGCTAAAGCGCGTTAAGCATGCATTAGAGGTTGCTGAGAAGCAGGGTATTGAGCGTGCGCGCACAGACGTTCCCGCAGGGCAGCTACCGAGTTCTGAACTGTTTATGCTGGGTAAACCGGCACTGGAAGCCCAGTATGAGGCTTTACAGGCCACTGGCCCTGGCTTTGACGCTGACTACGATCACAACCGCGCGATCCTTTCTTCTTTAGAGGAAGGCGTTAAGCTGGATTCAGACTTCAGGACCTATCGCTATTTGCGTACGCCAGAAGATCCCATCGCGCGTGACAAGCCGCGTCGCCTGTTCCTGCTGATTATGTGGGGAGGCATTGGCGGCCTGATTGGCGCCGGTGTGGCCTTGACGCGTAGGCGTAGAGCCTAGAAGAGAACAGAGAATAATAATGATTGGGCGCCTTCGGGCGCCTTTATGGATGTTAGTCTACACAACGAAAAACTGAAAAGAGAAACCCCGTGAAAGTGTTAACCGTTTTTGGTACTCGTCCTGAGGCAATAAAAATGGCGCCGTTAGTTCACGCGCTGGCTAACGACAAGGACTTTGAATCTAAAGTATGTGTAACGGCACAGCATCGTGAAATGCTGGATCAGGTATTAAAGCTGTTTGATATCAAGCCTGACTATGACTTAGATATTATGCGTCCGGGACAGGGGCTGACGGAAATTACCTGCCGAATTCTGGAAGGGCTGAAGCCGGTTCTTGAGTCGTTCAAGCCAGATGTAGTGCTGGTGCACGGTGATACGACAACAACGTTGGCGACCAGCCTGGCAGCGTTCTATCAGCGGATCCCCGTCGGGCACGTAGAGGCGGGGCTGCGTACTGGCGATCTCTATTCTCCGTGGCCTGAAGAGGGCAACCGCAAGCTGACGGGCCATTTGGCCATGTATCACTTTTCACCGACCGAAACCTCTAAACAAAACCTGCTGAGAGAGGCGATTCCCGATAGTCGAATTTTTGTTACTGGTAATACGGTTATTGACGCCCTATTTTGGGTGCGCGACCGCATTCACAGCGACACAACGCTTCGTGAAGAAATGGAGCGTCGCTATCCGTTCCTGCATCAAAATAAGAAAATTATCCTAGTAACAGGCCACCGTCGGGAAAGTTTTGGCGACGGTTTCGAGCGTATTTGCAGCGCGCTGGCGGAAATTGCCCGCAGTCATCCGGACGTTCAAGTGGTATACCCAGTACACCTGAATCCTAACGTGCGTGAACCGGTAAAGCGCATTTTAAGCCATATCGACAACGTGACCCTAATTGAGCCGCAGGACTACCTGCCTTTTGTCTATTTGATGGATCACGCCTATCTGATATTGACTGACTCCGGCGGTATTCAAGAAGAGGCTCCCTCTTTAGGTAAACCGGTCTTGGTGATGCGCAACACTACCGAGCGCCCTGAAGCGGTTTCTGCCGGAACGGTGCGACTAGTTGGTACGAATATTGCTTTAATTTTAGAAGAAGTGAGCAGGCTGCTGAAAGATGAAAACGAGTATCACATCATGAGCCGCGCGCATAACCCATACGGTGACGGGAAAGCCTGCCAGCGTATTCTCGATGCTTTGAAAAACAATCAGGTGAAGCTATGAGTTTTGACACAATTTCCGTTATTGGTCTTGGCTATATTGGCCTGCCAACGGCGTCCGCGTTCGCATCACATAAAAAGAACGTTATTGGCGTTGACGTTAATCAGCACGCGGTTGATACCATCAACCGTGGAGCGATCCACATCGTTGAACCCGATCTGGATAAAGTCGTTAAAGAGGCGGTTGAAGGTGGGTTCCTGCGCGCTGTCACCAAGCCTCAGCCTGCGGACGCGTTTTTAATCGCCGTTCCAACCCCTTTCAAAGGCGACCACGAGCCGGATATGGTGTACGTCGAGTCAGCGGCCAGATCTATTGCGTCGGTGTTGAAAAAGGGTGACCTAGTGATCCTTGAATCCACCTCTCCGGTGGGCGCAACGGAGCAAATGGCTGGCTGGCTGGCTGATGCCCGCCCCGATCTGACCTTCCCACAAAACGCGGGTGAAGCGGCAGACATCAACATTGCCTACTGCCCAGAGCGCGTGCTGCCAGGGCGTGTGATGATTGAGCTTTTACAAAACGACCGCGTTATCGGTGGGATGACGCCGCGCTGCTCCGAACGAGCAAGCGCGCTGTATAAGATTTTCCTTAAGGGCGAGTGTGTTGTTACCAACGCGCGGACTGCCGAGATGTGTAAGCTGACAGAAAACAGCTACCGCGACGTGAATATCGCTTTCGCCAACGAGCTGTCGCTGATTTGCGACCATCAGGATATCAACGTTTGGGAACTGATTAGACTGGCGAACCGCCACCCTCGCGTTAACATTCTCCAGCCGGGCCCAGGCGTTGGTGGGCACTGTATCGCGGTTGACCCGTGGTTTATTGTGGCGCAAAACCCTCAAGAGGCGCGCATTATTCGCACCGCCCGTGAAGTGAACGACGGTAAGCCGTACTGGGTGCTGGAGAAGGTAAAGGCTGCCGTAGCCGACTGTCTGACTGAGAGCGGAAAGCGCGCTGCCGAGGTGAAAATCGCCTGTTTTGGCCTGGCATTTAAGCCAGATATTGATGACCTGCGCGAAAGCCCTGCGCTGGAAATTACCCATATGATTGCCGACTGGCACGCTGGGAAAACGCTAGCCGTAGAGCCTAATGTGCATCAGCTGCCGGCTATTCTGGCGAACAAAGTGGCATTAACAGAAACGGAAAAGGCGCTTGCTGAAGCAGACGTTATCGTGATGCTGGTGGATCACCGCCAGTTTAAAGCCATTGCCCCTGAGCAGGTTAAGCAGTCTTGGATTATTGATACCAAAGGGGTATGGCGGTGAGAAAGATTTTAGTTACCGGCGGTGCCGGATTTATCGGATCGGCGGTCGTTAGGCACGTTATTCAAAATACGCCTGACAGCGTTGTTGTTGTCGATAAGCTGACTTACGCTGGTAACTTGGACTCTTTAATTGAGGTGTCTGACAGCGAACGCTATGCCTTTGAGCAGATCGATATTTGCGATCGTGCGGCGCTTGACAGAGCGTTTGCTGAGCATCGGCCCGATCTGGTGATGCACCTGGCGGCAGAAAGTCACGTAGATCGCTCAATTGACGGCCCGGCGGCGTTTATTGAAACCAATATTGTCGGTACCTATACGCTTCTGGAAGCGGCTCGCGCCTACTGGAACGAGCTTTCTGGCGATCGTAAAGCGGCATTTCGCTTCCACCATATCTCAACGGATGAGGTATATGGCGATCTGCACGGCACGGATGACCTGTTTACGGAAACCACGCCTTACGCGCCAAGCAGTCCCTACTCGGCATCAAAGGCCTCTAGTGACCATTTAGTGCGCGCCTGGCTTCGGACCTACGGTTTCCCGACCATTGTGACTAACTGTTCCAATAACTATGGCCCTTATCACTTTCCCGAAAAGCTGATCCCCTTGATTATTTTGAACGCGCTGGAGGGTAAAGCGCTGCCCGTTTACGGCAGCGGCGCTCAGGTTCGCGACTGGCTGTTTGTCGAAGACCACGCCAGAGCGCTGTATAAAGTGGTAACGGAAGGGGAAATCGGCGAAACGTACAATATTGGCGGGCACAACGAGCGTAAAAATATCGACGTTGTGCGGACTATCTGCCAACTACTGGAAGAGCTGGCGCCGCAAAAGCCAAGCGGTGTTGCTAAGTACGAAGATCTGATTACTTACGTTACCGATCGCCCCGGACACGACATGCGCTATGCGATTGACGCAGCGAAGATTGAGCGTGAGCTGGGGTGGAAGCCCCAGGAGACGTTTGAATCCGGCATTCGTAAAACCGTGATGTGGTATTTAACCCATCAGGTGTGGTGTCAGCGCGTTCAGGACGGCTCCTATGCCAGAGAGCGCATTGGGCTGCGGTCAATAAAATAGTCCTATAAAGATTATCAGTCCTCTGGCCTGACGGCCGGAGGTGCTTGAGGATAACAAAACGATGAAAGGCATTATTCTGGCGGGCGGTTCCGGTACGCGACTGTATCCAATTACTCGGGGCGTATCGAAGCAGCTGTTGCCGATTTACGACAAGCCGATGATTTACTACCCGCTGTCGGTACTGATGCTGGCGGGCATTCGGGACATTCTAATTATTTCTACGCCGGAAGATCTGCCCGCCTTTCGCCGCCTGTTGGGGTCGGGTGAGGAGTTTGGCATTCGATTAAGCTATGCCGAGCAGCCTAGCCCGGACGGCCTGGCTCAGGCATTTATTATTGGCGAAGAGTTTATCGACGGTGATTCATGCTGTCTGGTGCTGGGTGACAACATCTTCTTTGGCCAGTCCTTCACGCCGAAGCTGCGTAACGTTGTGGCCAGAGACAGCGGCGCTACGGTGTTTGGCTATCAGGTCATGGATCCGGAGCGTTTTGGCGTCGTGGAGTTTGATGAAAACTTTCGCGCCCTGTCGATTGAAGAGAAGCCAGTGAAGCCTAAGTCAAACTGGGCGGTCACTGGCCTCTACTTTTACGATCGTCAGGTGGTGGATATGGCTAAACGGGTTAAGCCTTCATCGCGCGGCGAGCTGGAAATTACCAGTATTAATCAGATGTATCTTGAGCAGGGCTCGCTGAGCGTTGAGCTGCTTGGGCGAGGCTTTGCTTGGTTGGATACCGGTACTCACGACAGCATGGTTGAAGCCAGCACGTTTGTGCAGACGGTGGAGAAGCGCCAGGGCTTTAAGATAGCCTGTCTGGAGGAAATCGCCTGGCGCAACGGCTGGCTGGACGATGCGGGCGTGCAAAAAGCCGCAACCCTGATGTCTAAAACCGGCTACGGCAAGTATCTGCAGGACTTACTCCATGTCCGTCCGCGCCAGTATTGATGCCCTGCCCTGGGAAAGCGAGTTTTTTTCCCTTTCCAGCGCCAAGCTGAATTTTTCCGATGATGCTGCTCCGCTGGATGCCGATTCCCTGTTGGGCTATCAGCGCCTTCAGGCCAAGGTGCCCGCAGAACGCTCAGAGGTGATTGACGGGCTAAACGCGCTTGGCTTTCAGCTGGTGGAAGGGGAAGTCGATTTTCAACTGACGCTGGATGCACAGTCGGTAAGTGAGCCTGCTGCCGGGCATTACTGCCGTTTGGCAACGGAGAGCGATATTCCTGCTCTGCGCACGGCAGCATCTGCCGCCTTTCGCCAAAGCCGCTTTCGGGCACCCTGGTATCAGGAAGGCGACAGCGCTCGCTTTTACGCACTGTGGGCGGAAAAGGCCGTGCTGGGTACCTTTGATCACGTATGCCTGATGATTGAAGACGAAGCACAGCAGCCGCTGGGCTTTGTGACGTTAAGACAAATTGATGAACAGCAGGGCCGGATTGGCCTGCTGGCCGCCTGGCCTGAACGTGGCCGACGGGGCGCTGGGCTGGCGTTGATGAACGCCGCAAAGCGCTGGTGCGTACAAAAAGAGCTAAAGACGCTTTATGTCGCCACTCAGATGGGAAATATTGCCGCCTTACGCCTTTATATTAGAAGCGGTGCTTCCGTTCACAGCACAGCATATTGGCTATACAGATAATAATTAGGTGAAGAAAATGATTCCGTTTAATGCGCCCCCGGTTGTTGGAACAGAACTTGACTATATGCAGGCTGCTATGGGCAGCGGCAAGCTGTGCGGAGACGGTGGATTTACCCGTCGCTGCCAGCAGTGGCTAGAGCAGAACTTCGGCAGCCATAAAGTGCTTTTAACGCCTTCCTGTACGGCATCTTTGGAGATGGCTGCGCTTCTGCTGGACATCCAGCCGGGCGATGAAGTCATTATGCCAAGCTTTACCTTCGTCTCTACCGCAAACGCCTTTGTGCTTCGCGGTGCAAAGGCGGTATTCGTGGACGTGCGCCCGGATACGATGAACATCGATGAAACCAAAATTGAAGCCGCTATCACGGAAAAAACCCGCGTTATCGTTCCCGTTCACTATGCCGGCGTGGCCTGTGAAATGGATGTCATTATGGCGCTGGCGAAGAAGTATAACCTTTACGTGGTGGAAGACGCTGCGCAGGGCGTAATGTCGACTTACAAGGGCAAAGCGCTGGGCAGCATTGGCCATATTGGCTGCTACAGTTTCCACGAGACGAAAAACTACACCGCCGGTGGTGAAGGCGGAGCCACACTGATTAACGATCCTGCGCTGATTGAGCGTGCAGAAATCATCCGCGAAAAAGGCACTAACCGCAGCCAGTTTTTCCGTGGCCAAGTGGATAAGTACACCTGGCGCGACATTGGTTCCAGCTATCTGATGTCAGACCTTCAGGCGGCCTATCTGTGGGCTCAATTGGAAGTTTCTCAGGAAATTAACCAGCGCCGTCTGGCACTCTGGAACAACTATTACAGCGCGTTTAAAGGGCTGGCGGACAAGGGACGAATTGCTTTACCCATCGTTCCCGCCAACTGTGAACATAACGCTCACATGTTCTATATCAAGCTGAGTGATGTTGAAGACCGCACGCGCTTTATCAACTATCTGAAAGAAGCAGAAATTATGGCGGTGTTCCACTATATCCCGCTGCACTCCTGCCCGGCCGGTGAGAAGTTTGGTGAGTTCCACGGCGAAGACCGCTATACCACCAAAGAGAGCGATCGTCTGGTTCGCTTACCGATGTTCTATAACATGACTGACGTTAATCAGCGCACGGTAATCAATACTATTCTGAGCTACTTCGCCTGATATGTCCCTGGCTAAGGCATCAATATGGACCGCTGGCTCTACGCTGATAAAAATTGGCGTAGGGCTGCTGATCGTTAAGCTGCTGGCGGTATCGTTCGGCCCCAGCGGTGTGGGGCAGGCGGGGAACTTCAGGCAGCTGATTACGGTGCTGGGGGTTCTGTCCGGTGCCGGTATTTTTAACGGTGTGACGCGCTACGTTGCCCAGTATCAACAAGACCCGTCCCAGCTGCGTAAAGCCGTGGGGACATCTGCCAGTCTGATTTTAGGCTTTTCGACGCTGCTGGCGGTCGTTTTCATCCTGTTTGCTGAACCCATAAGCCAAGGGCTGTTTGGCCATACCCGATATCTTGACGTAGTTTGGGCGGTAGCCTTTATTCAGATGGGCATTGCCTATGCCAACTTCTTTTTGGCGATCCTCAAAGGCTATCGCGACGCGATGGGCAACGCGCTGGGGGTTATCGGAGGTAGTCTGCTTGGGGTTATTGGCTACATTGCCTGTTACTGGTTTGGTGGCTACAAGGGCGCTCTGGCGGGGTTGGCGTTAGTTCCCGCGTTGACGGTGCTTCCTGCGGGTATCATTCTGTATCGGCGCAGCCCTATGCCGCTGAGCTATCTCAAGCCCGCTTGGGATAAGGCCATGGCGAGCAATCTCGGTAAGTTCACCGTTATGGCGCTGATTACGTCAGTGACGCTGCCGGTGGCCTACGTGATAATGCGAAACCTTCTGGCGGAACAGTACAGCTGGGATGAAGTGGGTATTTGGCAGGGGGTAAGCAGTATTTCTGACGCCTATCTGCAGTTTATTACCGCCTCATTTACCGTTTATCTGCTGCCGACACTGTCAAAGCTGACGGAAAAGCGGGATATTTCCAGAGAGATTTTTCGCTCATTGCGTTTTGTGCTGCCCGCCGTCGCTGCTGTAAGCTTTACGGTGTGGCTGCTAAGAGACTTTGCCATCTGGCTGCTGTTTTCCAGTCAGTTTGTCTCTATGAGGGATCTGTTTGCCTGGCAGCTGGTGGGTGATGTGCTGAAAGTGGGTTCATACGTGTTTGGCTATCTGGTGATTGCCAAAGCGTCTCTGCGCTTCTATGTCTTAACTGAGGTGAGTCAGTTTGCCCTGCTGACCGGTTTTTCTCACTACCTTATACCTATGAACGGCGCGGTAGGCGCGGCACAGTCCTATATGGCGACCTATATCATTTACTTTATGCTTTGCAGCAGCGTTTTCCTTATTTATCGTGGACGGTCATGACAACGTTGATTCATATTTTGGGTTCCGATATTCCTCATCATAACGCGACAGTATTGCGCTTTTTTAATGACGAACTGGCGTCGTCAGAGATGGCGACACACTTTATGGTGGCGGCGAAGGACGGCGCGCCGTTTGCGGAATTTGAACGTTTAACGATTGAGCGCTATGAGAATAAGGCCAGCCTAGCCAAAGCCGTTATTTCACGCGCCAAAGCGGATAAAAATGCCCGCTTTCTGTTTCACGGTCAGTTCAACGCTCGCCTGTGGCTAGCGCTGTTACTTAATCAGATCCCTGCCCAGAGGGTGAGCTGGCACATTTGGGGCGCTGACCTGTATGAAGACTCTCAAAGCATAAAGTTTCGCCTGTTTTATCGGCTGCGCCGACTCGCACAAGGGAAAGTTGGTCACGTATTCGCCACGCGCGGTGATTTGCTTCACTACGCAGCTAGGCACTCTGACGTTCCCAGCTCGCTGCTCTATTTCCCTACTCGCATGAATCCAGACTATTGCCCGCCCTCTCCGGACAGTTTGAGCAGTAAAAAGCTGACGATTCTGGTCGGTAACTCGGGAGACCGAACCAATAGGCACGTTGAAGCATTGGAAGACATTCATCGCCGTTTTGGTGAGATGCAGGATCTTAACGTGCTGGTGCCGCTGGGCTATCCGAAAAATAATCAAACCTATATCGATGAGATTGCGGAAAAATCGGCCGCGCTGTTTCCTCAAGGGCAGGTGACTCTGCTGACGGAACAAATTCCCTTTGATGACTATTTAACGATGCTGGCAAACTGTAGCCTTGGCTACTTTATTTTTAATCGCCAGCAGGGAATTGGTACCCTGTGTCTGCTGATTCAAAGCGGTGTTCCCTTTGTTATCAGTCGACATAATCCGTTCTGGCACGACCTGCAGGAGCAGGGGGTGCCGTTTGTCTTCTATGGCGACGATCTTGATGTGGATAAAGTGAGTGAGGCGAAAGGGCGCATGTCTGAGGTCGACAAAAGTCAGATTGCGTTTTTTAATCCAAACTATGTTGACGGCTGGAAGCAGGCGCTGGCGATTGCAGTGGGGGAGGGATAATGGAGTTAGCGCAGTTTGGTGGGCTATTCGCCGTTTATCTTATTTCACTCTGCTTTATTTTAACGCTCACTTACAAAGAGTTTAGGCGGGTAAAATTTAACTTTAACGTTCTGTTTTCTCTGCTGTATTTGTTAACGTTTTACTTTGGTTTTCCGCTGACCTGTTTGCTGGTGTTTCAGTTTGACGTCCAGGTGGTTGAAGTTGACTCTTTACTTAATGCGCTGCTGTCATCTACCTGTTTTTATGCGATTTACTATGTTTGTTATAAAACCAGACTGGTAAAGGCGAGCGCGACACCGAGACCCGCGCTGTTTACCATGAACCGAGTAGAGACCAATCTGACGTGGATGATGCTGGCCTTGGTGGCTATTGCGACCGTGGGCATTTTCTTTTTACAAAACGGCTTCTTGCTGTTTAAGCTGGAAAAATATAGCCAGATCTTTTCCAGTGACGTTTCTGGTGTAGCCCTTAAGCGCTTTTTCTACTTTTTTATTCCGGCCATGCTGATTGTCTATTTCCTTAAGGAAAACACGCGCAGCTGGTTCCTGTTTCTGATTTCCACCGTGGCGTTTGGCATTTTGACCTACGTCGTGGTTGGCGGGACGCGGGCAAATATTCTGATTGCCTTCTCGCTGTTCCTGTTTATTGGCATTGCCCGTGGCCACATTACTCTTTGGATGCTGGTCATGGCCGGCGTTGTTGGCGTTGTCGGCATGTTCTGGCTGGCGCTTAAGCGATACGGAATGAATGTCACTGGGGCAGAGGCGTTCTATACTTTCCTGTACCTGACGCGGGATACCTTCTCCCCTTGGGAGAACCTGGCGCTGCTGCTGCAAAACTATGACAAGATAGAGTTCCAAGGGTTGGCGCCTATTGTGCGCGATTTTTACGTTTTTATTCCCAGCTGGGTGTGGCCTGACCGGCCGAATCTGGTGGTGAATACCGCTAACTATTTTACCTGGGAAGTGCTTAACTATCATGCGGGGCTAGCCATTTCGCCGACGCTTATCGGATCGCTGGTTGTTATGGGCGGTATCTGGTTTATTCCTCTGGGTGCGCTGCTGGTCGGGCTTATCGTTAAGTGGTTCGACTGGATTTACGAAAAAGGGAAAGCCGAGACTAACCGCTATAAGGGCGCCATTATGCAGGCGTTCTGTTTTGGGGCGGTGTTTAATATCATTGTTCTGGCCAGAGAAGGGCTGGACTCTTTTGTGTCGAGAGTCGTTTTCTTTGGCCTTATTTTTGCGCTTTGCCTGATTATGGCCAAGCTGTTGTACTGGGCTTTTGACGTCTGCGGCATGATCCGACAGCGGGTGCGCGGTTCTTTGTCCTCCGGGCAGACAAAGGTTGATAAAGCAGAAGTAGTGTAGGAGAGAGTAAGTGGGTACGCTTAAGTACAGTATTCGCGGTATTGATATTTGGGGCTTTCGAAATATGGCCCAGTTTGTCGATCATCTTTTTGATGAAGGCTCTCTGAAAACCGGAACGCTCATTGCCATTAACGCAGAGAAAGTGATGACTGCGGAGCAGGATAAGGCCCTGCGCGAGCTAATTGATGCGGCTGAGTACAAATATGCCGATGGCGTCAGCATCGTTCGTTCTATTCGCCGTAAGTATCCTGACGCAGACATGCAGCGCATTGCTGGTGCAGACCTGTGGGAAGCGCTGATGGAAAAGGCCGGAAAGAAAAACATTCCGGTTTTTCTGATTGGCGGTAAGCCAGAGATTCTGGCACAGACTGAGCAGAAGCTGAAAGACCAGTGGCAGGTGAACATTGTTGGTAGTCAGGACGGTTACTTTAAGCCAGAAGAGCGCAGCGCGCTGTTTGAACGCATTCGTGACAGCGGAGCAAAGTTTGTGACGGTAGCGATGGGCTCGCCGAAGCAGGAAATCTTTATGCGCGACTGTCGAAATGTCTACCCAGATGCTCTGTACATGGGCGTTGGCGGAACCTATGACGTGTTCACCGGGCACGTTAAGCGCGCGCCGAAAGCCTGGCAAAATATGGGGCTAGAGTGGCTGTATCGGCTGCTGGCTCAGCCAACGCGCTGGCGTCGCCAGGCCAAGCTGCTTAAGTACGTGATTTATCACTACACTAATCGCCTATAAGCACAGTGTCATTTGTATAAAAAAGCCCGTTTCATTACTGAAACGGGCTTTTTACTCTTTATGCTTGCAGAGCCTAGCTCTCTTCAGCAACCGCTTTATCAGAGGTTTCCAGCAGAGCTTCTTTTTTCTCTTCCGCTTTACACACCGCACCGATAAACACAACGTCGGTAGAGGAGTTGATGGCGGTTTCAACGGAGTCCTGCAGTACGCCGATGATAAAGCCAACGGCAACTACCTGCATGGCGATTTCGTTAGGAATACCGAACATGCTGCACGCTACTGGGATCAGCAGCAAAGAGCCGCCGGCTACGCCAGAAGCGCCGCAGGCGCAGACAGAGGCAATGACGCTTAGCAGTAGGGCCGTAGGAATATCAACAGCGATACCCAGCGTGTGCACTGCGGCAAGGGTCAGAACGGTAATTGTTACTGCCGCACCGGCCATGTTGATGGCGGTGCCTAGAGGAACCGCGACAGAGTAGGTTTCTTCCTTAAGCTTTAAGCGCTTGCACAGAGCCATGTTGACGGGGATGTTGGCCGCTGAACTGCGAGTAAAGAAGGCTGGGATACCGCTGTCGCGCAGGCTGGCGAAAACCAGCGGATATGGATTTTCACGCATAACCAGATAGGCAATCAGCGGATTGAGCACCAGAGCAACAAGCGCCATACAGCCGATCAGAACAGTTAACAGGTGAGCGTAGCCGCGGAATGCTGAGAATCCGGCATTGGGATCGGACATGGTTGCAGCAACCAGGCCAAAGATACCAACGGGCGCGAAGCGGATAACCAAACGAACAATAAAGGTAATGCCATAAGATAGATCGCTGACAACAGTTTTGGTTGATTCTGACGCGTGGCGAAGCGCGACGCCCAGTGCAATCCCCCAAACCAGCAGGCCGATATAGTTAGCTTCCATCAACGCCCTGATGGGGTTGTCGACCATTTTATACAGCACAGCGTGCAGGACTTCTACTACGCTTCCCGGTGGTGCGATAGAGGCTTCGTTGGTTGCCAGAAGCAGAGTTGAAGGAAACAGGAAGCTGCCGATAACGGCAATCAGTGCTGCGCAGAAAGTGCCTATTAGGTACAGAATAATGATTGGCTTCATGTTGGTTTTCTGCCCTTGCTTGTGGTTAGCAATAGAGGAGGCTACCAGAATGAAAACCAGAATCGGCGCGACGGACTTTAATGCGCTGACGAACAGATTTCCCAACAGCCCAACGGCCTGAGCCGCTGAGGGTGAAATTAAAGAAAGAATAATCCCGGCGACGAGGCCTATAAGGATTTGAGTAACCAGACTTCCCCGAATAAAGCGCAAAGGCTTATTTGTATGACTCACTGTGGCGATCCCTAAAATAGATGTTTTTCCGAGCCGACCCTTCTGGTGACCATTTTTATTGACAATATTGTCACTGCGCTGGAGTAGAAATAGCGCACAGGCCGTTCAGAAGGGGGTGTTTGCTGTTATAGACAAGATTATTTTTATTTCTTGCTTAAAGAGACTTTAAAAGAGGTTGGGGATTTCTGGAAGTAAAAAATGGGTATTAAAGTAAATTAATTACCACTAGAAGCGAATTTATCGCCGGTTTGTGATAAAAAATTGCGCTAATCGCTGATGAAGTGAGCAAACAAAAAAATTAGTGAAAAAAGGGCTAGACAGAAGATGATTAAATCCGTACTATCCTTTCCGCAACGGCGCGCTGCGCGCCCGTAGCTCAGCTGGATAGAGCGCTGCCCTCCGGAGGCAGAGGTCTCAGGTTCGAATCCTGTCGGGCGCGCCATTAAAAGTGCGCAGGGCGTGATAAGATCCAAGGTGGTTGAAATACCAGGTTGAGCAAAGATTTATGGTGGCTATAGCTCAGTTGGTAGAGCCCTGGATTGTGATTCCAGTTGTCGTGGGTTCAAGTCCCATTAGCCACCCCATTACCTAAAGAGTTTTGTGTACATTGCGAAGGTGGCGGAATTGGTAGACGCGCTAGCTTCAGGTGTTAGTGTCCTTCGGACGTGAGGGTTCAAGTCCCTCTCTTCGCACCACACAAAGCTGTCTGTTAGAAACCAAATAAGATGTATATTCGGCGAGTAGCGCAGCTTGGTAGCGCAACTGGTTTGGGACCAGTGGGTCGGAGGTTCGAATCCTCTCTCGCCGACCAATTCGTAGTCTGAGAGCTTTTATAGAGGCTCTTAAGCTCAAAAAATTAAGCAGTTACATAAAGCCCCTTAGCGATTAAATATCCTAAGGGGCTTTTTGATATCTGAGCGTTTGGTCTAAATAGACAGTGTGAATGTTAGATGAGGAAGAGGTACTCATCGCTCTTGGTTTACACCCTTAGTTCTAAAAAATAACCATAAAGCGTGGTTGTCCTTCAATTAAGGTATGCTGTTACGCTTTGAGTGACGAGACATATTGCATTATTTCTTTGAAACATTTCCCTATTCGTCTGGCCACTTAACCTTAACGACTATGCTTTTATTGCACTCAGGGGCTGATTGCACAGTGTTTGTAATGTATTCAAAAACCGAGCTACATGAAAACCATCACACGTTGCGTGGTGTGTCTGAATAGAAAGAGGAAGCAGGATCCTGTCGCTTTCAGATTGATATTTTCCCATAGTAATAATCGGTGAAAAATAATCCGTAAAGTTTGCAACATTTAGATTAAAGCTATCAAAGCTAGTCCAGGGTAATGATGAGATATTTAGAAAATTTCCCGGCTGTTCCGCCTGTGGGAACAGAGCGAGGTCACTTTTATAGCGTTCCACATTTACTATGTAATCAGCCATAAAATAAGCGATATCTGATGAGTATGGTGTCCAGACTGCAGAGAATGTTTCGGTTTCTTGATGAAATATAGTGAATAGAGGATCTAGGCTATCCCAAATAATCAATTCTTCATCTTTTATCGCTAGCCTAAATTCTGGATATTGATTAGCTACCTTAGTGAGAAGGTAAATAATGGTCGGATAAAATTTATAGTTTGTTTCAGATAAGAACGATAGAAGCGCAGTAATATCAATTTTGGTCGTTAAGCTAAATCCACACGGCACACGTTGACGATAAAATGAGAAATGTTCTCGACGATTCCATGTATCAACATTGTACTTTTTATAGTTCATTGATCCTCCTTTCTTATACAAACTATCCCCGCTTACGGCTTTTAAGCTGTAACTGAAGAATAGGCGATATGAGTCAGTAACACTAAATCCAGAATAGAAGAAGAGCTGCTGTACATACATAACAATCTGAATGCTAGACCAGTTCGTATTAACACTCTAACCATAGCGTAGAGAAGTGGAAATGAGCTGGACTCTAAACTTGGACTTTGATCTAGCATTTGAAAGAGCAGCCCATGAAACCCCTTCTTGCTATAGAACTGACTGCTATTCATGCCATGTCGTTATCTAAAGACATATAACTCATTGATTATTATTGTTTAGTTTTTATTGGCCTTTTGTCGTCTCTGTTTAGAGACATCTCCTCTAATTTTATAAACAGGAGAAGATAAAGTGGAGAATGCTATCTTTTTAAAAGGAATATAAAAGCTATTTATATCAGTATGTTGATTGTAAATGTGTGGGAGAACGCTCAAGTTGGCACGATAGCTGCAATATCTATCTCGTAGATGCTCATTCACCCATTTATGACAGCCGATCCCAGGATCGCTTCATAAGCTATCGAATGATGCAGAGCCGAGTTAGGGTGTCTATGGTCTGGCTTATGATGACAGTGTCATCAAACATCAGGCATAACGTTGAGTGAGACACCACCATGTTGTCCTTTGACCTGATTTTTTTCTCACACTTGTCTTTTTAGGCAAGTGTTTTTTTTTGCCTAAAATTCGGCAGACACAGTGAAAATAGCTATAAAAAAGGCGAACCGTTTGGCTCGCCTAATCTGTGTACAGACTTTTTCTGTGGGCTATTTTAACGTAAGCGCCAGGCCCTGACAGCGAGCCTGAGAGGCTTCCTGAGTGCGGTTCAGCTTGTCCAACGCGTCGGCCAGCAGCGCATAGTCTCTGGCGTTAGGCTGCTGCTCAATCGCCTGTTTAAGCGCATCACAGGCCTGTTCCCATTCGCCGTGCTGCATTAGCAGCTGACCCAGAGTTTCACTCAGCAGCGGCGTTGCGCCGCGCTCTTGAATTTGCAGTCTGAGCTCTTTTTCCAGCGGAGCCGGGTTACCGGTTTGCAGCCTTTGAATAAGCAGAATCAGCCTGTCGTCATACTGGTGCCTCAGGCTGTCCAACACGATCTTTTGCGCCTGCTCGTGATCGTCACAGTCGATGAAGTGCTCGGCCAGCGCAATCTGTAGCGCTCGGCTGTTGCGGACTTTTCTCGGCTGATCTTTCCACCACTGGCTCAGTCCTTCACTGCCGCCTTCTGACATTGCCTGAGCCATCAGGCCTGTGTAGGCTTCCAGCTTCAGACTTTCCATTGTGTCTTCGTCGTAAAGTTTGACTTTCTCTATCGACGGAATGATTTCCAGCAGTGAAGCATAGCCGCCGGTTTTCAGGTAGGCCTGCTGGGCTAGGCGCAGCACTTCCGGATGACGAGGAGCATCGTTGAGCAGGTCGTCTACGCCGTGACGGGCTGCGTGATATTCCCCCTGCGCCAGCTGAATGCGGACACGGGTAATATCGACGGGCAGCTGATCGGTATCGGCCAGCTCGGCTGCGCGGTTCAGATAGTCATTAATACGCTGAGAGTCGCCGTTCTGCTGAGCAGCTTCTGCCGCCAGCAGATAGTTGACCACTGGCTGCTCGGCGTGATCGGCATTGCGGGTCAGCAGTTTTTCTACCTGACTGAAGTCACCTTCAGCCAGTTTGAGCATGGCTGCTCGGGTCTGCCTGCGAGCGCGAGTGCTTTTACGACCGATAAACCAGCCCTTGGTGCGGGCGCTGGTGTGGAAAAGGCGGCGCAGCACCCATTCCAAGCAGAACAGAACGATAACCAGCAAAGCGATTGAAATCGCCAGACCTGTTACGCTCATTTTTATATCGTAGTTGTCAGTCTGGATAAGCACAGCCCCCTGATGGCCCGCAAGGAGCGGGCCCAGAGCGATACCGGCAACCAAAACCACCAGCAGGAATAGTAGGCGAACCATGCTTAGCCCTCCTGATTAGCGGCAGGAGCCGGAGCGGCGGCGGGGGTAGACTGCAGCGCGTTCTGGCTACGGGCTTTGATTGCAGCATCCAGCAGCGGCAGGCTCTTCAGCGTTTTAGGAAGATCGAGGCTGACTGACTGCTGGCTTAGCTCGTCTAGCTGAGCCAAGAAGGCTTTGGTTGAGGCCGCATCGGGTTCAAAGTAGGCACGAACCCAAGTAGATACGCTCTCCAACGATTGGTTATAGATAGCGCCCTGATGTCGCGATACTGCTCTGGCGGCGATCAACAGCTTGAGGCGCAGGTTTTCGCGCAGATAGGTGTCCTGATCCGGGGTTAACAGAGGGTTGGTCAGCTCGTTTTCCGGCACGTTTCTGGAACGAATGGTGATGAACTCTGACATAAAGTTACGCCAGCTTTTTTGCAGATTCTGGCGCCAGTCTTTGAGCTCAGTAGTGACTTCAGTGCTTTCTTTACTGATGGGCGTATTATCCCAATCGGTGCTGGCAGAAGGCAGGTTCATTATCTGATCGGACAGCTCGTTCAGGGTCAGAGCAATGCCGTCAAAGTCTACCTGACTGACGCCGGAGATAGCGTTGATGTCTTGAATAATTGCCTGACGCACTTCACTCAGACTTGGATCGTTCAGCTCCGCCAGTGACTTATCGGCGCTTTTCAGCATGTTGACAGCGGTGGCAATGTCCTGCTCTATCCAGAGCTTGCGGGCGGCCATTTTGACTAAGAAGTCAGCTTCAGAAAGGTGCCAGACCTTGGCATCGCTTGCGGCGATGGTGGTGACTCGGCTTTGCAGTGCTTCCAGTGTCGCAGACTGCGAGCTTAGCTGCAGGCGCTGTTCATCAAGCTTCTGCTCTGTACTTTTCAGCTGGTCAGTCAGTGCGCTTTGCGAGGAGACCAAACGATCGTCTTCTTTAGACTGACCCGCTTTCAGCGCGTCGATCTGTGACTGAAGTTGAGCTACAAGCGCTTTTTGGGATGCTACCTGCTGGTGTCCGTGATAGTACAGGCCGCCGCCGAGGGCGATAACTAACGCAATGGCGATAGCGCCAAGTGCAACACCCGCGCGGCCACCCTGCCTGACGCTGGAAGTTTGAGTTACTGTTTCTTTTTCAGCTGAGCCGTTGCTGTGCTGTTCAGCCGGTGCTGATGGGGTCGTTGAATCCGTCATCTTGGCACATCCCATAGTTAAAATGATTGCAGCGCGCGAATCAGCGCGCCGTTGTCCGCATTATCTGCAACCCGGCATCGTGACCAGCCCAAAACCGCTGCCTGCTCGGCCAGTCGTTCACTCACGACCAGCAGGCTGAGGTTGAGGAGCCAATGACGATGGCGTCCGGGTGTCAGATCGTAAATCTGTTGTAGCATTTCTCCGCTGGTCACCACCAGCGTATTTACCTGCGCGAGCTGCCAGCTTTCACAAAGCGTGTCGCCGTCGTAAGCGATAGGAACGCGCTGATAGCACTCGCAAAATCTGACTCGCGCACCGCGTTCTGTCAGCGTTTTTGCCAGCAGATTTCTACCACCGTTGCCGCGCAGGATAACGATATCTTTTCCGGCAACGCGTTGTAATTGAGGTAACTTTAGCATTTGCTCGCTGATTTCGCGACCTTCCGGAGAGTGAACCGAAAAACCGCTGGCCTCTTCAAGAGCCGATGCTGTCTTCTGCCCAATGGCCAAATAGGCGATCCCAGAGGGCCAGGGGATATTTTGTTCTTCGAGCTCTTTTTGGGCATAGTCAACGGCATGCTGAGAGGCGGCAATCAGTAGACCGCTGTTACCCAACTGGCGTAAAAACTCAGGCAGCCGGTCGAGCTCGCTTCCTTTAGCAAACGAAATCAGCGGTGTATGGCAGGCGTCCATTCCCAGAGCAATAAGCTGCTTAACCAGCTGTTCGCCGGCGGGGGAAGGGCGCGTAACCAGAATCATCAGGATTCGCTGTCCTGATACAGGCGCTTAAGGATGCTGTCGGCGCCGTTTTGCAGAAGCTCCTCGGCTAGCTCAATGCCCATTTGCTCTGCGCTATCTACTGACCCGCGACGTTCTCCGCGTACGATTTGACTGCCGTCCGGCTCACCGACCAGCGCGCGCAGCCAAAGCGTATCGCCTTCTAGAATGGCGTAGCTGCCGATAGGCACCTGACAGCCGCCTTCAAGGCGGGCGTTCATGGCGCGCTCCGCTAGCACACGCACAGCGGTTTCACTGTGGTTTAGCGGCGCCAGAAGCGCACGCGTTGCCCGATCGTCAAGCCGACATTCGATGCCAACAGCGCCCTGACCTACTGCTGGCAGTGACTCTTCCGGCGTCATATAGGCACGAATACGCTCATTGAGATTTAAGCGCTTTAGCCCAGCGGCGGCTAAAATAATGGCGTCATAGTCGCCGTTATCCAGTTTGCTCAATCGGGTTCCGACGTTGCCGCGCAAGTCGGTAATGATAAGGTCAGGTCGCCGGGCTCGCAGTTGGCACTGGCGGCGCAGGCTAGACGTGCCGACAACGCTTCCTGTTGGCAGCTCGTCTAAAGAGTTAAATCGGTTAGAGACAAAAGCATCGCGCGGATCTTCTCGCTCACAGATAGTGACGAGACCTAGTCCTTCGGGAAACGCGACGGGAACGTCTTTCATTGAATGGACGGCAATGTCAGCGCGCCCTTCCAGAAGAGCCATTTCCAGCTCTTTAACGAACAGCCCTTTGCCGCCTACTTTTGCCAGCGGCGTGTCGAGGATGATGTCACCCCGGGTAATCATGGTAACCAGCTCGACGTTAAGGCCTGGGTGGCAGGCCAGCAGGCGGTCGCGAACGTAGTGGGCCTGCCAGAGAGCCAGCGGGCTTTGGCGGGTAGCAATGCGAATCGTATTTTGAGACATGGCTTATCATTACCTTTTTTATTGTGCCGCTATTCTACCAGCTGGTGCACAAAGTGTCAGCGCAGTGGGAAGATTATCACTGCGTCGAATTTCACTTTTCAGCGGTGCTTGCTGCTGAAATATAATCGGTTTCCCATTTTTCACAGCATTCTGAGAGATCGCGAAAAGATTTGCTTTATGAATAATATCGCGCAGTGACGGGCGGAGTAGAGGGCAATATCTTTACGCCCTGAGCGCAAGGTGTTACATTGATCACGTTTCTGGTCATTCATTGAGCGAGTGATATTGCAGCACGGGGCGGCACCAGAACGCGGTTTCGGCATACCGTAGGAATGAATCAGGCAAATCCTCTTGCATCTTAATATCACTGTATTAAAGCAGCGCCTGGATACGTTGAATCAACTGCGTACCGAGCGTGCGATGGCGAATATGGGATCTGCATTCCGGCAGGTCTATATGCTGCTGCCTATTTTTCTACACTATCATCACCCCGATATGCCCGGCTATCAGGACGGTATTGTTCCTAACGGTATCTGTGGCTACACGCCGACCGACCTTCAGAGTCAGTATCTGGCCGAGTTTTGTAAAACCACCGACATTCCCCTGTCCCCCAGCGCTGGCGCAAATCTGCCTATTACCGGCATTTACAGCATGGGCAGCACTTCTTCCGTTGGTCAGAGTCGATATTCCGACTTGGATATCTGGATCTGCCATCAGTCTTGGTTGAACGGCAATGAGCGAACCATTCTTCAGGCTAAGTGCCTGCTGCTGGAGCAGTGGGCTGCGTCGTTGGGCGTTGAAGTTAACTTCTTCCTGATCGACGAGAACCGATTCCGTCAAAACCTGAGCGGCAAGCTTGATGCAGAAGACTGCGGCTCTACGCTGCATATTCTCCTGCTGGATGAATTTTACCGCAGCGCCGTCAGGCTGGCAGGAAAGCCGCTGTTGTGGAATATCGTGCCAGGCGATATGGAAATGAACTATGAAGAGTATGTTTCAGCGCTCTTTGCCAGCGGCGAACTGCGTCGCGATGAGTGGATAGACCTCGGTGGTCTGGGCGCCCTGTCGGCAGAGGAGTACTTCGGCGCCAGCCTGTGGCAGCTGTATAAAAGCATCGACTCGCCTTACAAGGCTGTTCTGAAAACGCTGCTGCTGGAAGCATACTCTTGGGAATACCCGCAGTCTCAACTACTGGCGCTGGAAATTAAGCGCCGGCTGCACAACGGCGATCTCGACTCGTTCAGCCTTGATTCCTACTACATGATGTTGGAAAAGGTGACGACCTATCTGATCGCTATTGGCGACGATGTCCGTTTGGATCTGGTGCGTCGCTGCTTCTACATGAAAATATGCGAGCAGCTTTCTATCCCAGCACAGGACATCCCCGCTCAGGGCAACTGGCGTCGTGAAGTTTTAAACCAGCTGGTTCGCGAGTGGGGCTGGAGCTGTGAGAAGCTAAACGTATTGGACAACCGCGCTCACTGGAAAATTGAGCGCGTGCGCGAGGCCAATAACGAACTTCTCGATGCGCTGATGCAAAGCTACCGAAACCTTATCCGCTTTGCCCGCCGCAATAACCTAAGCGTGAGTGCCAGCCCGCAGGATATCGGCGTGCTGACCCGCAAGCTCTACGCTGCCTTTGAGGCGCTTCCGGGAAAAGTGACGTTGGTTAACCCCCAGATTTCACCCGACCTGTCAGAAAAGGCTCTTACCTTTATTCAGGTTTCCGTCGATCGCGCTAACCGGGCGGGATGGTACCTTTATAACCAGTCGCCGACCATTGACGCCATTGTTGGCCACCAGCCGCTGGAATATAACCGCTATTTAAGCAAGCTCGTGGCGTGGAGCTACTTTAACGGCCTGCTGACGCCAGATACTGATCTGCACGTTAAAAACGGCCAGTGCTGTGATACTGACAAACTACAGGCGTTTGTTTCTGACATCGCTAAGCATTTTCCTCTGCGGGTTCCGGCACCGACGCCTAAGGCGCTCTATAGCCCCTGTGAAATTCGCCATCTGGCGCTGATTGTCAATCTTGAGAACGATCCAACGGCTTCTTTGCTACAGGAAAATACGCCGTCGTTTGATCTCGGCAAGCTCGACGTACTGAGCTTTGGTGGGCAAGAGCAGTGCCTGATAGGCAGCGTCGATCTGCTGTATCGAAACTCGTGGAACGAGATCCGCACACTGCACTTTGACAGCAGCCAGGCGGTGATCGAAGCGTTAAAAACTATACTGGGCAAAATGCATCAGGACGCGGAGCCGCCAGAGTCAGTAGACGTGTTCTGCTACAGTGAACACCTGCGCGGGCTGATCCAAACCCGTCTTCAGCAGCTGGTTTCAGAGTGTATTAGCCTGCGTCTGTCGAGCACGCGTCAGGACTCAAATCGCTTTAAGGCCATTCGCGTTGCAGGCCAAACCTGGGGGCTGTTCTTTGAGCGCCTCAGCGTTTCAGTGCAAAAATTGGAGAACGCGGTGGAGTTTTACGGCGCTATCTCCAATAACAAACTGAACGGCGTCTCTGTCGAGCCTAAGTCAGAGCATCAGCACCTGCCGGAAATTATCGACGGTTTTGCCAGCGAAGGGATCATTCAGTTTTTCTTCGAGGATACTGAGAAAGGCTTCAACATATTTATTCTCGATGAGTTGAACCGGGTGGAAGTGTATCTGAACTGCCAAGGCTGTATTGACGAGCTGGTGTGCGATGTAAGCCGCTTTTATGCCTCCTCGCACGAGCGATTTACCTACGGTTCTGGCTCGGTAAACTTTAACCTGCCGCAGTTTTATCAAATCGTCCACGAAGACGGAGCTGAGGGTGAAAGCGTCATTCCCTTTAACAGCAACTCTATTTCTCCATTGAGCGCGCCGACGGTGCCGCTGACCAAGAAAGACATCCTGCTAAGCAATACGTTTTAATCCGCGCGGTAAGATAAACTCGTTTCTGCTTTGAGCAACTGACCAATTGCGGCTTTTGCCCTTTGAAATTCAGCATCGTCAGGATTTATCTGCAAGAGATAGGCGATTTTTCCCAGCAGCGATTGCAGATAGCGCAGCGGCGTTTCAGATGAGCCAATTCGCTCTAGATGAGAGGCGATGCCGAACTTCTGACAAAAATAAACCTCTTGTCGAAGCGCCCGGCGAAACTCAGAGGGAAGCTGTGGTCGGTGGTTAACGACGATGCCGGTTACTGTCTGCTGGCTACCTCGGGCGATCCGGCGGCTTTTGCGAGAGTTAAGCGTAAACCCCATGTCGTTAAGCAGCCCGCGGACTTTATTGGTTACTTGGTGAGCGTCAAAGTCACCAGAAAACGTCATGTCGTCGCAGTAGCGAGTGTAGGCGATGTCCCTCTCTTTGCACCAGATTCCCAGCAGGTCGTCAAAGCGCGCCATGATGAGGTTTGATAACGCAGGCGACGTGGGAGCGCCCTGTGGCAAGGCGTCACGGTAGCAGCAAAGATGGGTTAACAGCGTTACGGCTCCCGCAGGCAGTTCGGTTTTGTTGAATAGGCGATAAACCTGAGTAAACCGGATGTTGTCGAAGAACTTTTCGATATCGAGCTTTAAAATTTGCTTGCGCCCTACGTGAGGAGAGGCATTGCAAAGCGTTGAGCTCCCCGGCCTGTAAGCAGTGGCAAAAGGGGAAACGGGAAAGTGAGAAAGGACGTTTTTAACGACGTTGCGCTGCACGGTTTTCAGCAGAAAACCGGGGGCGTGTAAAACGCGAGAACCGCCGTCGCGCTTAGTCAGAACGATTTTGCGATAGTGGCGCTCGCTGCGGTTGCTGAGGGCATACAGGCAGCGAATTTCTCTGTCTGCACTCCAGTCGGAGCGGCCAATTAACTCTAGCGCTAGCAGGCAGGCACGGGTCGCGTCCAATGTCGGTTCCTTGTCCCATTGATGCTTAAAGAAGGCGTCTGCGGCGACAATACGATAAAGCCGATCCCTAAGGCGTGAAAACGTACTCAGCGCGTTAGCGCGTCGCACGCAGAGCGTGCTGAGGTACTTTGGAATGACTTAGGGCCTTGTGGCCAAACTGCTCGTGCCAGATCGGCGACTCGCCGATCCGTTCAGGACAATGCGCCTGAAAACGCTATTGTCTCCGCAGACAAAAAAATCATAACACTGGACAGCAATAGATGACTATTTGTGTCTGCTATTCAGTGATTTCGACCGTCTCGCCGGCCTGCTCTGTAGCCGCCTGAGACAGAAGAACGAAGAACAAGCTGCCGCTGCGGTCGCACAGCCACTGACCATCGCGGTAGTCAAAGTGGTAGCCGCCGCTCTTGGTTGCCAGCCAGACTTGGTGCATAGCTTCCTGTTTATTAATGATAATTTTGCTGCCGTTGTCAAAAGACAGTGACATCACTCCACCGTTGATTTCATAATCAATGTCGGCATCGCCGTCAAAATTATCAAGGGATTCCTCAACGTGATGAAAAAGCGCATCGGCTAGTCGATGAAACTCAGTGTCGTTCATAATCAGAATTCCTATTGCTTTTCGTGATCCAGCTGCGATTATAGAGGGCTAGACAAAATGAATCACAGGCTTATTTTTTATATGAATAAAAGCATCAATAAAACGTTACGCTGCTCACTCGTCGTGCTGGCGACTCTTTGGCTTGGCGGATGCGGCCTGAAAGGGCCTCTCTACATGCCGCCTGACGAGCCGACTCAGGACATTATGATTCCCGATCGGGACGTTTCTCAGGCCGTTAGCGAAGGCGATACGAGCTCAAGCACCACGGGAACGACAGTAAACTAATAGTAAGGATAGCCGAGACGACGCCGTCCGGAGACTGGTAATAAAGTTGGAGGGCGCATAACGCGGCCGGGCCGACACGAGAATTAAGGTTGGATTAACCCATATGGACTACTTTAACTACAAAGACGGGCAGCTGTTTGCGGAAGACGTTTCGGTCGCCTCGCTTGCGGAACGCTTTGGTACACCGCTTTACGTTTATTCCCGGGCGACAATCGAGCGTCACTGGCGAGCGTTTGATGATGCGCTAGAGGGGCATCCTCATCTGGTTTGCTACGCGATTAAGGCGAACAGCAACCTGGCGTTTTTAAACCTGCTGGCGCGTCTGGGGTCCGGCTTTGATATTGTGTCTCAGGGCGAGCTTGAGCGCGTGCTGGCCGCCGGTGGCGAGGCAGCAAAAGTAGTCTTTTCCGGCGTAGCAAAATCCGAAGGGGAAATTCGTCGGGCGCTAGAAGTAGGGATCCGCTGCTTCAACGTTGAGTCTGTACCGGAGCTTCATCGCATCAACCAGATTGCTGGAGAAATGGGCGTTAAGGCTCCCGTTTCTTTGCGTATCAATCCGGACGTAGACGCGAAAACGCACCCCTATATTTCTACCGGACTGAAAGAAAACAAATTCGGCATCAGCTACCAAACGGCGCGTGACGTTTACCGTCTGGCTAACGACATGCCGAACCTTGAAGTTCGCGGCGTCGATTGCCATATCGGTTCACAGCTGACGGAGCTTTCACCTTTCCTGGACGCTGCTGACCGACTGCTTCTGCTGCTGGATCAGCTGGAAGAAGACGGCATTCATATCCATCATCTAGATTTGGGTGGTGGTCTGGGCGTGCGTTACGACGACGAAACGCCGCCGGAGCCTAAAGAGTATGCTTCTGCTCTGCTGGCGAAGCTGGCTCATCGAAAAGATTTGGAGCTATGCTTTGAGCCCGGGCGCGCGATTGCGGCCAACGCAGGCATTATGGTCACGACGGTAGAGTATCTGAAGACACAGGACGACCATCACTTTGCTATCGTTGATGCAGGCATGAATGACCTGATTCGTCCGGCGCTGTACGAGGCGTGGATGAAAATTATCCCTGTGGTTGAGCACCCTCAGGGGCAGCGCCAGAGCTATGACGTCGTCGGGCCGGTGTGTGAAACCAGCGACTTCCTTGGCAAAAAGCGCGATCTTACGCTAAATCAGGGCGATCTACTGGTAGTAAGAAGCGCGGGCGCCTATGGTTTTACTATGAGCTCGAACTATAACACCCGCTGTCGCCCGGCAGAGGTGATGGTTGACGGTAGTCAGGTTTATCTGGTTCGCGAGCGTGAGCGCTTTGAGGACCTGTGGCGCGGTGAACACCTGATCAAATAAGCGGTTCGGCGGAGCGCTTTTGCGGCTTCGCCGACGCTGAGTTTTTCGGGTGCGCGGCACAAATGAAATTTTAGCGACGGCGAGGCGTTATTCGCCGTCACAAGTGGGGTAACAGATGCAATTCTCCAAAATGCACGGCTTAGGCAACGACTTTATGGTGGTTGATGCCGTAACCCAAAACGTCTACTTTTCGCCGGAGCTGATTCGACGCCTGGCGGATCGCCATCGCGGCGTTGGGTTCGATCAGCTTCTTGTCGTCGAGGCGCCTTATGACCCCGATCTGGACTTCCACTATCGAATTTTTAACGCAGACGGTAGCGAAGTGGCACAGTGCGGCAACGGCGCACGCTGCTTTGCCCGCTTTGTTCGACTGAAAGGGCTGACTAATCGTCGCGATATCCGCGTTAGCACGCAAAATGGGCGAATGACTCTCACCGTCAGCGAAGACGATATGGTGACGGTGAACATGGGCGTTCCCAACTTTGAGCCCGGCGATATTCCGTTTCGTGCAGCGAAAATGGAGAAAACCTATATCCTCCGCGCTGAAGAACGGACTGTGTTATGCGGCGCCGTTTCGATGGGCAACCCTCACTGCGTGATTCAGGTTGATGATGTCAGTACTGCCGATGTAGAAACGCTGGGGCCGCTGTTGGAAAGCCACGAGCGTTTCCCTGAACGGGTGAACGTCGGCTTTATGCAGGTGCTCAATCGCGGAAGTATCCGCCTGCGGGTTTATGAACGCGGCGCGGGTGAGACGCAGGCATGCGGCAGCGGCGCCTGTGCGGCGGTAGCTGTCGGCATTATTCAGGGGTATTGGATAACCGGGTTAACGTTGCTCTGCCGGGCGGTGAGCTGCAAATTAGCTGGGCCGGACCGGGGCAACCACTGTATATGGTTGGGCCAGCCACCCACGTCTATGATGGGTTTATTCACTTATGAGCGAACAGGCTGAAAACGGCGAATCAACACTTGTTGCATTAAGCGATGAGCAGGTAAGCCAGTATTTGTTGAATAATCCGGAGTTTTTTATTCGCAACGCGCGTCAGGTTGAACAGATGCGTGTTCCTCACCCCGTTAGGGACAGCGTATCGCTGGTGGAGTGGCAGCTAGGACGCCAGCGAAATCACATTCAGCAGCTAGAGGAAGAGATCACTCTGCTGATGGAACAGGCTTCGGCTAACGAGGCGCTGTTTAATCGCCTGATTAATCTCCAGTGTGATTTGGTGCAGTCCGACAGCCTTCAGGATTTGCTAGACCGCCTGCAAAAATGGGCACGTTCTTTGGGGCTGGTAGGCGCGACGCTCCGCCTGTTTAACGAAAAATGGCGCCTTGAGGCTCCCTCCGACTTTACCCATCTGGCTCTGCCACGTCAGTCTTTTGAGCCGCTGCGCATTCAGCGATTCGGCGATCAGAATCAATATCTTGGTCCGCTTAACGGCCCTGAAATTTTATTGTTGATGCCGGATGCCAAAATGGTGGGCTCCGTGGCGATTTCCATGCTGGGCAAGCGCGGCGATCTGGGCATGGTGATCTTTATTAGCCGAGATCCTCAGCACTACCAAAAGGGTATGGGGACGCTGCTGTTGGAAAACCTGAGCCTGCTACTGCCTGGTCTGCTGGCGCACTGGATTGAGCCAAAATGACAGGGAGCGACGAGCGCGCTTTTCCCGCCACGCTTCAGGAGCCGGTTGACGCCTTTCTGCGCTATCTCCGCGTTGAACGGCGGCTAAGCCCTCACACGCTTTTCAGCTATCAGCGCCAGCTACAGGCCATCATGGGATTCATGGTGGATTCCGGCACTACCGAATGGAAAAACCTAGACGCAGCCGGCGTGCGCTCTTTAGTGACGCGCAGCAAGCGAGCCGGCCTTGAGTCTTCCAGCCTCGCGCAGCGCCTGTCCGCTCTGCGTCGCTGTCTGGACTGGCAGGTTAGCCGCGGTGAGCTTGATGCCAATCCGGCAAAAGGCGTTTCGGCGCCGAAGCAGGGGCGGCACCTGCCAAAGAACTTGGACGTCGACGAAGTTGACCACCTGCTGGACATTAACTTTAACGATCCGCTGTCGGTTCGCGACAGAGCGATGCTGGAGCTGATGTACAGCGCCGGTTTGCGTCTGTCTGAGCTGGTTGGCCTCGACTGCCGTCACGTGAATCTGGACGCGGGTGAACTGCGGGTGTTAGGTAAAGGCAATAAAGAGCGCAAGCTGCCCATTGGCCGAGTTGCTCTTGAGTGGCTAAACCGCTGGCTGCCAATGCGCGAGTTTTACGAACCGTCGGACGACGCGCTGTTTTTATCCAAGCTGGGCCGTAGAATTACCGGGCGCGGTGTGGAAAAGCGCTTCGCGATGTGGGGTGTCAAGCAGGGTGTTAGTAGTCATGTGCACCCTCACAAGCTTCGGCACTCTTTTGCCACCCACATGCTGGAGTCTAGCGGCGATCTGCGTGCCGTTCAGGAGCTGCTTGGTCACGCCAGTTTGTCTACTACGCAGATTTATACACACTTGGATTTTCAGCACCTGAGCTCTGTGTATGATGCTGCTCATCCAAGAGCGAAAAGAGGGAAATCCTGATGCGCATTTACCGACCGCTTGGTCCGATTAAGGCCATGACGTTCGATTTGGACGACACGCTGTACGATAACCGCCCGGTAATAGAGCGGACGGAGACGGAAGTCATTCAGTTTATGCAGCAGCATTTTCCTCGCGTTGCGTCGCTTGATAGGGCCGGTTTTAACCGCATTCGCAGCGAGCTTCTGGAGCGCGAGCCGGATATCTATCACGACGTTAGCGAGTGGCGACGGCGGGCATTTGAGGCGACACTGCTGACACACGGCTACAGTTCAAGCGAAGCCGAAGACGGTGCGGCGCTGACCATGGAGCACTTCAGCTACTGGCGCAGTCGCATCGAAGTCCCGGAGGCTACACATACTACGCTGAGCCTGCTGGCGACGCGCTTTCCTCTGGTGGCGGTGACTAACGGCAACGCTAATCCGCAAATGTTTGGGCTGAGCGACTATTTTCAAATGGTGCTGCGCGCCGGGCCGGACGGCAGAGCCAAACCGTTTGGTGATATGTATTTAAACGCCGCCCGCAGGATAAACGTTGCGCCGGAGTATATTCTGCATGTGGGGGACGACCTGACCACCGACGTGGCTGGCGCGGTGCGCCACGGCCTTCAGGCCTGCTGGATCAACGATCGCGATAAAAGCCTGACGCAGGTGTCGGACGCGCGTTTATTACCCCATATTGAAATTTCTCGATTGGATTCACTGTGTCGGTTGGTATAATCAAATAAATTCTGTATAAATTACCAGTATATATGGCGCAATGAATGGACGTTTCCCTCCTGCTCGACAGCTTGAACGACAAACAGCGCGAAGCCGTGGCGGCTCCTCGTACCAACATGCTGGTGCTGGCCGGAGCCGGTAGCGGAAAAACACGAGTGCTGGTGCACCGCATCGCCTGGCTACTGTCCGTTGAGCGCTGCTCTCCCTATTCAATTATGGCGGTAACCTTTACCAACAAGGCTGCCGCAGAGATGCGTCACCGCATTGAGCATCTGATCGGTACCAGTCAGGGGGGCATGTGGATCGGAACGTTTCACGGGTTAGCGCATCGACTGCTGCGTGCTCACCATCTTGACGCCAATTTGCCGCAGGATTTTCAGATCCTCGACAGTGAAGACCAGCTGCGACTGCTCAAGCGCCTTATTCGCGCCATGAATCTTGATGAAAAGCAGTGGCCGCCTCGTCAGGCAATGTGGTACATCAACAATAAAAAAGACGATGGCCTACGGCCTTCTCATGTTGAAACCTACGGTAATCTCACTGAAGGCACTTGGCTGCGTATCTATCAGGCCTATCAGGAGGCATGCGACCGCGCAGGGCTGGTGGATTTCGCCGAGCTGCTTTTACGCGCTCACGAGCTGTGGCTGCACAAGCCGCAGATCCTTAACCACTACCGCGAGCGGTTCACCAACATTCTGGTGGACGAATTTCAGGACACCAACCGCATTCAGTACGCCTGGATCCGCATGCTGGCAGGAGAGACCGGCAAAGTCATGATCGTGGGTGATGACGACCAGTCCATTTACGGCTGGCGCGGCGCTCAGGTAGAGAACATTCAGCGCTTTCTCGACGATTTTCCCGGTGCGCAAACGGTGCGGCTGGAGCAAAACTATCGCTCGACGAAGAATATCCTTACTGCGGCTAACGCCCTGATTGCCAATAACGACGGTCGTCTGGGGAAAGAGCTGTGGACCGACGGGGACGCAGGCGAACCAATTTCACTGTACTGCGCGTTTAACGAGCTGGACGAAGCTCGCTTTGTAGTTAGTCGTGTCAAAGCCTATCAGGACGGTGGCGGAGCGCTGAATGACTGTGCGTTCCTCTACCGCAGCAACGCCCAGTCGCGCGTGCTGGAAGAGGCGCTTCTTCAAGCGTCGATGCCGTACCGTATCTACGGCGGCATGCGATTCTTTGAGCGTCAGGAAATCAAAGACTCACTGGCCTACCTGCGGCTTATTGCTAACCCTAACGATGATGCGGCGTTTGAGCGCGTGGTTAACACGCCGACGCGCGGCATTGGCGATCGCTCGCTTGACGTTATTCGTCATGCAGCCCGGGATCGTCAGGTCACCCTATGGCAGGCCGCTGCCGCGCTGCTTTCCGAAAAGGTGCTGGCTGGCCGAGCCGCTGCTGCCGTACAGCGCTTTATTGAGCTGATTGAAGCGTTAACCCGGGAAACCGGCGAGCTGCCGCTGCACGTCCAGACTGACCGTGTGATCCGAGATTCCGGCCTGCGGCAGATGTACGAGGAAGAGAAGGGCGAGAAAGGCCAAGCTAGAGTAGAAAACTTGGAAGAGCTGGTCACGGCTACCCGCCAGTTTAGCTTTCAGGATGAGGATATGAATCTGACGCCGCTGCAGGCGTTTTTATCCCACGCCGCCCTTGAGGCGGGAGAAGGGCAGGCCGACGCCTATCAGGACGCAGTACAGCTGATGACGCTTCACTCCGCGAAAGGCCTAGAGTTCCAACAGGTGTTTATCGTTGGTATGGAAGAGGGTATGTTCCCTAGCCAAATGTCGCTGGACGAAGGCGGGCGTTTGGAGGAAGAGCGCCGCTTGGCCTATGTCGGCGTGACGCGGGCAATGCAGAAGCTGACGCTGACCTACGCTGAAACGCGCCGTCTGTACGGCAAAGAGGTGTATCATCGCCCGTCGCGCTTTGTCGGCGAGCTGCCGCAGGAGTGTATAGAAGAGGTCAGGCTGCGCGCCAGCGTGTCTCGCCCGGTTAGCCATAGCCGTATGGGGACGCCTATCAGCCAAAACGACAGCGGCTACCGTCTCGGGCAGAGAGTGAGCCATCCTAAGTTCGGCGAGGGTACTATCATCAATCTGGAGGGTAGCGGTGAGCATGCTCGCCTACAGATAGCCTTTCAGGGGGAAGGTATCAAATGGCTAGTGGCCTCCTACGCCCGTCTTGAAACGCTTTAAACGCGTTGTATTTTGCTATTAGCGGGCTCGGTTTTGTGGCGAACATTGTGTAGTGACCGCCGCGCCGACCGCCCGCAGAAAAATAGCTAACAACTTGATGGACAAATTATTTTTCCCAACTATCATTGGTTCTGCGACAGCGTCCAGTGACTGATAAATGTTGTTCAATGGTTGACAGCCTTTTTCCACTAGGCGTAACATGCGCGCACTATTTTCCTTCGGGGGCAACAGGCTTTGGACATTCCCAGTCGATACTGGCTCAATAATCTTTTTATTAAGTTCAACTTCTAAGGCTATTCCCTTTTGCTGATAGCCTTCGTGGTTGTCAGCGACCTCTCTTAATCGTCGTCGCGACTGAGTCTTATCATCCTGACACTACGTCAGCGGTGGGTATTTAAATTTGTTCAACGCGTTGTTCGTGTCGTTACTGCTGTAAAAGAGGGATGACGCTATGCTAAGCGCATTTCAGTTAACCGATTGCCGTTTGTCTCGCCTAGAGCTGGACGAAGGCGATAAATTAGCCTCTTCCGTATGGGTCGATCTGGTTGAACCGGAAGATGAAGAACGGGAACGCGTCCACGACGAGCTTGGTCAGTCACTGGCAACGCGTCCAGAACTGGACGACATCGAAGCGTCGGCGCGTTTTTTTGAAGACGAAGACGGCCTGCACATTCACTCCTTCTTTTATTATGAAGATGCCGAAGATCGCGGCGGTAACGCCACCGTGGCCTTTACTATTCGGGACGGTCGCCTGTTTACCCTGCGCGAGCGGGATCTCCCCGCGTTTCGTCTCTACCGCATGCGCGCCCGCAATCGGGCCATGATTGACGGCAATGCCTACGAGCTGCTGCTGGATCTGTTTGAAACCAAAATCGAACAGCTGGCAGATGAAATTGAAAATATTTACAGCGATCTGGAAGCATTGAGCCGGGTGATTATGGAAGGGCATCCGGGTGAGGGTTATGATGAGGCGCTGTCAACGCTGGCTGAGCTTGAGGATACCGGCTGGAAGGTGCGCCTGTGTTTGATGGATAGCCAGCGGGCGCTGAACTTTCTGGTGCGTAAGGCTCGCTTGCCAAGCAATCAGCTCGATCAGGCGCGGGAAGTGCTGCGAGACATCGAGTCTCTGCTGCCGCACAACGAATCCCTATTCCAGAAGGTGAACTTCTTGATGCAGGCCGCGATGGGCTTTATCAACATTGAGCAAAGCCGGATTATCAAGATCTTCTCGGTTGTTTCTGTAGTGTTCCTGCCGCCAACGCTGGTGGCGTCAAGCTACGGGATGAACTTCAAGTTTATGCCTGAGCTGGACTGGTCCTTTGGCTACCCGGCCGCTATTGGCCTGATGGTCGCGGCCGCTCTGGCTCCCTACCTGTACTTTAAGCGTCGCAACTGGCTTTGATAAAATCACCGTATTCTTTACCCGTCATACTTCAAGTCGTATGACGGGTATTTACGGAATGCGGTGCAATATCCGATTTTTGTCAAAGAATTAGTGCCCGATTAGTATAAAGTGTGCGCTTTATTACAAATAACTTGATTGTCGACGGCGAGAAATCTATTTTTTTACTATTCGTCAGGCGTTAAGGGTATTGAGCGCGCTCGCCGCCTTTTGCCAAACGTAGCCTGATACGCACGCACGTCAACCCGTTAAGCTTATTCCCAGGCAGGATATTTAAACCGTGGTAAAGCGATCGCTCGTCTTTCAGTGGACGATATTACTTATTCTCTCCTTGGCGCTGTCGCTGGTTATGCTGCATTTCCACTTTCCTGCGGCGATGCTGCTTGGGCCGATGGTTGTCGCCGTAGTGATGAGCCTGTTCGGGGCGACTATCCGCATTAATAATCGCTTTTTCATCTCCTCGCAGGCCATTATCGGCTGCATGATTGCGCAGAACCTGTCCTCTTCCATTCTGGTTTCTCTGGCCGCCAACTGGCCAATCGTTATCTTTATTTTACTGTCTACGCTGTTTGCCAGCGGGCTGTCCGGCTGGCTGCTGGTTCGCTATAGTCGGCTGCCGGGTACGACGGGCGCGTGGGGATCGTCCCCCGGCGGTGCGGCAGCGATGGTGGCTATGTCGGAAGACTACGGTGCTGATGTGCGGCTGGTGGCGTTTATGCAGTACCTGCGAGTGCTGTTTGTGGCTGGGTCGGCAGTGCTGGTTGTGCGTATTGCCATGGGGAGCGAAGCACAAACCGTCACGCAGGAAATGGTCTGGTTTCCACCGCTAGGGTGGGATTTCGTGTCAACGCTAGCGCTGGCCGCTATTGCCGGCTGGCTTGGTCGTCGGCTGCGCTTTCCCTCCGGCACGATGCTGTTTCCTATGCTGATAGGCGCTGGCCTGCACGCGGGCGATGTGTTAACTATTCAACTGCCCGAATGGCTACTGGCTATTGCCTATGCGTTTATCGGCTGGAGCGTAGGGCTACGCTTTAATCGGACAGTGTTTATTCTGGCGGTGAGAACGCTGCCGCAGATTATCCTTTCAATCTTTGGGCTGATGTCACTGTGTGCCCTGATGGCGTTAGCGCTAACTCACGTGCTGGATATGGACTTTCTCAGCGCCTATCTGGCAACCAGCCCTGGCGGGCTGGATACTGTCGCTATTATCGCGGCGGGGAGTGGGGCCGATATGTCGTTTATTATGGCGATGCAGACACTGAGGCTATTTAGCATTCTGCTAACGGGCCCAGCGATGGCGAAGTTTATCTCTCGCCATGCGCCGAGGAAAACGCCGTCAGCGTAGCTTTCTCTGATAGTAGAGGGCATCAATGATAAAGATGACAAGGGCGGCCCAGATAAAGCCAAAGGTTACCAGCTTGTCTTGCCCGATGCTTTCACCGTAAAAGAGCGTCGCCAGCAAAAACATTAGCGTTGGGCCGATGTACTGGAAAAAGCCCAGTGTCGATAGGCGAAGCTTGGTGGCCGCAGCGGTAAAAAACAGCAGCGGTACCGTGGTAACAACGCCCGCAGCCACCAACAGCAGGTTCAGCGACAGGCTGTTTTGCCCTAAGTGGCTGGTTGGCGAGTCAGCAATAAAGAACAGGTAAACGGCAGCAACCGGCAGCAGCCACAGGGTTTCCATCAGCATGCCGCTTTGCGAGTCAACGCCGATTTTTTTTCGCGTCAGCGCATAAAGGCCAAAGGTGATAGCCAACGTCAGGCTGATGTAGGGCACAGAGCCAAACTGCCAGAGCTGGATGAGTACGCCGCCAAACGCCAGCGCCACTGCTACCCACTGCATGCGGCGAAAGCGCTCACCAAGAAACAGCATCCCTAACACCACGTTCACCAGCGGATTGATAAAGTAGCCCATGCTGGCTTCCAGCATGTGGTGATTGTTCACCGCCCAGATGAAGGTGAGCCAGTTACTGCCAATTAGCAGTGCACTGACGGCTAAAAGCAGCAGCTTCTTTTTATCGGACAGAACACGGCGCACGTTGCCCCACTGTTTCCCTATCGTGATAAGCGCCAGCATAAAGAAAAACGACCACAGAACTCGGTGGGTTAAAATTTCGTCTGCGGGCACAAAGTCGATAACTTTAAAGTAGGCGGGCGCTATCCCCCAGATAAGATAGGCTGCTAAAGCGTATATCACGCCTAAGCGCGTCTGCTGCGATTCCATGAATAAACGTAACCAAATTAAGAAGAAGGCGAGAGGCTAGCAGTGTACTTCATTTTATTAGCGGTTTATTGCTGAAATTTACCGGATCCGCAATGAAAAACGCTGGTACAGGGCGAAAATGGCGGTAAGTCTCCTTTTTAATGGGGCTCTGAAGCCGCTTCGCAGAATGTTTAATAAGAAATGTATATCGCAGAAAAAATCGGCGAAGCATGTCGAGGCTTCTGCCTCATTTGGGGGATTTTCCTCCGTCGAGGGGGACAAACGATAGGAATAAGCCTAGAATAGCCGGCATCAAGAGTGACGGGGGATAATGGTGTCAACGGCGGTTGTATTAGATTCGGAAACATTGGCCGCACGGGTTCTGCGTGACACCTTTGGTTACCAGCAGTTCAGACCGGGTCAGTTGGAGATTGTGACTGAGGCTGCGTCTGGGCGCGACTGTCTGGTGGTCATGCCCACAGGCGGCGGAAAGTCGCTTTGCTATCAGCTGCCCGCACTGCTTATGGACGGACTGACGCTGGTGGTTTCTCCGCTGATCTCGCTAATGAAGGATCAGGTCGATCAGCTCACTGCCAACGGCATTTCTGCAGGCTATCTCAACTCAGCCCAAACGCGGGAACAGCAGTACGATGTGATATCTGCCTGTCGACGTGGCCAAATTAAGCTGCTGTACGTTGCCCCAGAGCGGCTGGTGATGGACAACTTCATCGAGCAGCTGAGCGGCTGGAACCTCTCTTTGCTGGCGGTGGATGAAGCGCACTGTATTTCTCAGTGGGGGCACGACTTCCGGCCAGAGTATCGGGCCCTTGGCTCACTGAGAAACCACTTTCCGAATCTTCCTTTTATTGCCCTGACGGCCACGGCGGACGATACCACTCGTCAGGACATTCAGCGCCTGCTGGCGCTGCGCAACCCGCTGATCCACATCAGCAGCTTTGACCGACCCAATATTCGCTATACCCTGATAGAAAAGTTTAAGCCGACCGATCAGCTGCTGCGCTTTGTGCAGAGTCAGCGCGGTAAGAGCGGCATTATCTACTGCAACAGCCGTAAAAAGGTCGAAGATGCCGCCGAGCGCCTGCGGGCAAAGGGGCTGAGCGTAGCGGCCTACCATGCGGGTATGGATAACGAAAGTCGCGATCGGGTGCAGGAGGCGTTTCAGCGCGACGATCTGCAAATTGTGGTGGCGACGGTGGCGTTTGGGATGGGAATTAATAAGCCCAACGTGCGCTTTGTCGTGCACTTCGACATTCCGCGCAATATCGAATCCTACTATCAGGAAACCGGCCGCGCCGGGCGTGACGGTCTGCCCGCCGAGGCTGTTCTGTTTTATGACCCTGCTGACATGGTTTGGCTGCGCCGCTGTCTGGATGAAAAGCCCGAAGGTGAGCTTCAGGATATTGAACGGCACAAGCTTAATGCGATGAACGCCTTTGCTGAGGCTCAAACCTGCCGTCGTTTGGTGCTGCTTAATTACTTTGGTGAAAGCCACCAGAAGCCTTGCGGCAACTGCGATATCTGTCTCGACCCGCCGCAGCAGTACGACGGCCTGCTGGACGCGCAAAAGGCGCTATCCTGCGTTTATCGCGTCGGGCAGCGCTTTGGCGTTGGCTATATTGCCGAGCTGCTGCGCGGTGCTAATAACGCCCGCATTCGCGAGTTCGGCCACGATCGGCTGCCGGTTTACGGCATCGGTAAAGATAAAAGCCACGAGCACTGGGTAAGCATTTTGCGCCAGCTGATCCATCTGGGGCTTTTAACTCAGAACGTTGCACAGTATTCGGCGCTGCAGCTGACCGAGGCCGCAAGGCCTGTTCTTCGGGGAGAAACGCCGCTGGAGTTAGCGGTGCCAAGAATGCTAAATCTGAAGTCGCGCGGAACCAGCGCCGCGAAAAGCCTTTCAGGCAACTACGATCGTCGCCTGTTTGCGAAGCTTCGCAAGCTGCGCAAAGCTATTGCTGATGAAGAAAACGTGCCGCCTTACGTGGTGTTTAACGATGCCACTTTGCTGGAAATGGCCGAGCAGCAGCCTACGCGGGAAAGCGAGCTGCTGTCTATCAACGGCGTTGGGCACCGCAAGCTAGAGCGCTTTGGGCAGGCCTTTTTGGCAATGATACGCGAGCACTTGGTCAGCCCAGATTAATTACCGCTGTCTTTTATCTTTGGCAAACGGGAGTACAATAGTGCTCCTCATCGCTGTTTTCCGTTTTCATTTTTTGCTGATACTTCTGAGAGAGTGCTATGACGCTATTTCTAACCGTCGCCGTTGTTCAGTTCGTGGCGCTAGCGACGCCGGGGCCGGATTTTTTCTTCGTTTCCCAAACGGCGGTTAGCCGATCTCGGCGTGAAGCGCTTTTCGGCGCTATCGGCATTACCTGCGGCGTCATGGTGTGGGCTGCCGTTGCGTTAATGGGGCTGCATCTTTTACTGCAAAAAATGGCCTGGTTACACAGCATTATCGTGGTGTGCGGCGGTGCTTACCTGTGCTGGATGGGTTTTTGCCTGCTTCGCTCCGTGATGAAAAAAGAGATGTTAAGCCATGGGCCAGAGCATGACGTTGCCGCTGTTAGCGCCAGTCATGCCTTTTTGAAAGGGCTGCTGACTAACCTGTCGAATCCGAAAGTGCTGATTTACTTTGGCAGCGTGTTTTCCGTTTTTGTGGGTGATGATGTTGCCAGCGGCGCGCGCTGGGGCCTGTTTGGGCTGATTGCCGTTGAAACAATACTGTGGTTCTCTCTGGTGGCGTTTATTTTTGCTCTGCCCACCATGCGCAGAGGCTACCAGCGAGCTGCTAAGTGGATCGACGGTCTGGCTGGGGCGCTGTTTGCGGGATTTGGTTTAAATCTTATTCTCTCGCGGCTGTACTGATTACCGGCAAAAAGAAAAGCATAAAGAAAAGCAAAAAGAAAAGCGGAAAGGGGCTTAAGGCTCCTTTCCGCTTTTTGATGGTATGGGTAAATTGTTCTGCCGCTTAGCGGGACTATTTATCCGCGTTTTGCTTCAGGGCGATGTCTGTAATAGCCTCAATAATACCGTCAACGTTTTGACTGGCATCGATGAAGTAAACGTCTTTCTCGTCTTCCCCTGGGATTTCCAGCGCTTCGAATTGTGATATGAGCATCTGGGGCTTTTGGAAGTGCCCGACTCGGCTTTCCAGCCTTTTGTAGATACTGTCAAAATCCGCGTTGAGAAAGAGAAATCTCAGGTTTTGGTTGGATTCCCTGATGATGTCTCGATATTTCTTTTTCAGCGCCGAACAGATAATGACGGAGACCTGATTCGTTTTCTGCATGGCAAAAACGGCGTTGTTGATTAACTTCAGCCACGGTGCTCGGTCGTCATCGTTTAACGGCTCACCGCTGGACATCTTGAGGATGTTGGACCTTGGGTGGAGATAGTCGCCGTCAATGTAGGAAATATCGTGCCGCTTTAACAGCTCTTTGGCGACTGTCGTCTTTCCAGAACCCGATACACCCATTAGTACATAAACAAAATTACTCATAAATTACCTTGTGCCAAAATCAGTCGCTTACCGTTTCGGCCCATCCTCTCTCTGTTTGTGAGCCTGCCAGCGCAGCCTTATGCTGCGCTGGCAGAGAGGGTGAGTGAACCTCGTGTTTGAAAAAAAACGTCCCTGTTATCAATGCTTATCGGCACAAATCAGTTCATGCTTGGAAGCTTTATCGTATCGAGCTTTTTGATGATGAAGATATGAGACAGGGCGCCCAGCACGGAGACAAACGAGATGTAGTACATCGCGTAGGCAAAGCTGTTAGTTGTCTGGAGGATAATCCCCATAATGATCGGCGTGGCGATACCGGCAAGGTTGCCCGATACGTTGAAGAAACCGCCGATGGTGCCAATAACTTTCGCCGGCACGATGTCGCTGAGAATAACCCAGCCGATGTTAGAGAAGGCGTTAGCGAAGAAAGCGAACGACAGAATAGCGATAGCGATAACCGGCTTATCTTCAAAGAAGTTAACAAAGCACATGGTACCGGCCAGACCCAGACCCAGGATCGCAGGTATCTTGCGGGCTCTGGTGCGGGAGATTCCTCTTTTCATCAGCGCGTCACTGACAAACCCGCTGCACAGCAGACCCAGCATAGCCATCATATAGGGGAAGGCTGCGCCGATACCGGCTTTGGAGATGGACAGGTTCAGGCCTTTTTCCAGATAAACGATGAACCAGGTCAGGAAGAAGTAAAGAGTAGAGTTCATGGCAAACTGAGCGATAAACAGGCCCCAAATGTTTCTTTGCTTCAGGACGTGAGAAACGTCAGACCATTCCACTTTTTCTTTAACGGCTTTTTTGTCTGTTCCAGCTTCACCCAGACCGCCGCCTTGGCGAATGTGTTCAATTTCAGCTGCGTTGGTGGTTTTGCTTTCCAACGGATCGCGGTATTTGAACAGCCAGTAGATACCGAAGACAATGCCTACGCCACCGGAAGCGTAGAAAGACACTTCCCAGCCGTAGTTAGCAACTATGAAGGCCAGTACGGGTGTTAACAGAGCCAGCCCGATGTACTGTGCACAGGCATAAACCGCTGTTCCGCTGGCGCGTTCCTGAGTAGGAAACCAGGTGGAGATAATTTTGGCGTTAGCCGGGAACGAAGGCGCTTCCGCAATACCGATCAGTGCGCGGCACAGCAGGAGGAAGGCAAACGAGGCTGCGGCGGTGGTAAAGAGGTGATGCGACGCCAGACCCATCAGGCAGGTGAAGATACTCCAAATGATAACGGCGCCGCCGTACAGCTTACGTACCCCAATGCGGTCAAGAATATAGCCAACAGGGATCTGACTCAGTACGTAAGTCCAAGTAAACATTGAAAAGAGCAAACCCAGGTTTGCTGGCGAGAGGTCGAATTCCCCTTGGATACTTGTTCCGGCAACGGACAGGTTAGCTCGGTCCATATAGTTGATTGCCGTGACGACAAATAATAAAAAGAGGACAAAAAAACGAGATCTTGTAGCTTTCATAATATTACCCTTAAAAAGAGCGAAGACGAGACAGGCCCTGTTTATTCTTGAGAATAAACGCCGCTATCTTCCATTATCTTTCTTGTTGTTTGGTACGCATTGGATATGACCCACTCAGGCGTCTGCTGCCAATATTCCGGACGGAATATTTCTACTGACACCATGCCGTCATACCCGGTTTCTTTTAGGTTTTTAAGAAAATTGTCCAGATCGACGGTTCCCGAATCACAGAATCGTCTGTTCTCCTGAGACGCTTTGTCGATATCAATAAAGTCTCCGTTATTAATATGTGCACAGAATATTTTCTTGGCGTCGACGTGTTTAATCGCGCTGAAGTTATTTAATCCGCGGTAGAGATGCAGGTTGTAAGAATCAAACACCAGACCGATGTTGTCTTCGTTAACGTCGTTGACGATATTCCAGGCCTGCTCAACAGTGCGTACTGAGCTTCTGTTAAACCCAACCAGTTCAAAGCAGAGCTTGACGTCGTACTCACTGGCGATAGTGGACAGGCGTTTTAAGATCCTGACGCAGTTTTCATGGGTTTTTTCAATGTTGCCAATATACGGGCCGCCGTTGGGATCGCGCTGTAAAGGGGGAACAATAATAAAGTATCCCGCCTGAATCTCTTTGGCGATACGGCAGCCCCAGATAAATTCTTCAACGAGCTCAGCGTCTTTTTCGCTATTCTCGTGTTTAAACATGTCGTCATAGGTATATAGGGCATTTAACGCATGGGGTTTGATTTTCTTTCCGGCTAAAAGCGTTTTTAAATCATCAATGCTTTTCGTCTGAAAATATTCTCTGAGCTTATCAAGCCGGAATTCAATGAAATCAAAGCCATTCTCTTCACAGAGCAGAACGTCCTTTTCCAGCGTTGAGCAGTTCATTGACGTCGCCTGATTAAAACCGATTTTCATATCGCCCCCTTATTTCAGCGGAAACTTAACAGGCAGTCCGCTTTCTGTACTGCGATAAATAGCTTCAATAAGCTCAACGGTTTTTCTTCCTGCCAGACCGTCAATTAGAGAAGGACGGCTTTCAGTAATAGAGGTCAAAAAGTCGTTAATTTGCAGCTGGTGGTAGTAGTACATGGAGTCTTGACTGTTAAAGAAGTCGCGATCTTCCTGCTGCCAGCCACTGAGCAGTGACTCTTCGCCCTGAACGGTCCACTGATCGTTATAAGGCGGTTCTGTAATGGAGGAGACACCGGCAATAAACATGGCTCCGCCGTCCGTTTGCACGCCGACTGAGGCACCGTTTTCACCGTAAACCTGAACTTTTCCGTAAAGCGCTGGGTTTTGTGAGTTACTGACCAGAATGTTACCAATGCCGCCGTTTTTAAACTTGATGACGGCGACAGCGGTGTCTTCCACTTCAATGTAGGGGTGGTTCAGGTTGCGCCAAAGGCCGTAAACTTCTTCAACGTCGCCCATGTACCAAAGCAGGAGGTCTAGCTGGTGTGGAGCCTGATTGACCAGAACGCCGCCGCCTTCACCGTCCCAAGTGCCGCGCCACGGATCGCTGTCGTAGTAAGCCTTATCGCGCCAGCCAAGCATGGTGACGGTGCCTAAAACGGGGCGTCCGAGTTTGCCGTCGTCGATTGCCTTTTTGATTCTTAAGCAGGGGCGATAGAAGCGTCTTTGACACACAGTGCCGACTTTCACATTGGTTTTAGAGGCCGCGCCGAGAATGGCGTCGCAGTCTTTTAAGTTACTTGCCAGCGGTTTTTCTACCAGAATGTGGCATCCCGCGTTCGCCGCTTCAATGGCGACTTCTGCGTGTACCGGGTGAGGGGTACAAACGCTGACAACGTTAATACCTTCATTTTTAATCATTTCGGAGATATCGTCGTATGCCTTTACGCCGTACTGCTCGGCGAAGTCCTTTGCGCGGGAAAGATCTCTGTCAAAGACGGCACAAAATGTAGAGTTTTCTAGTTGTTCATAGGCTTTTGCGTGAAAGTGACCGACTTTTCCACATCCAATAATCGCTGTTTTCAACGTCATAACATCACCTTTAGTTACCGGTAACAATGTTGGTTAAAAAAATATCAAACTCTGAGTTTTATAGTGTTTGATTGTTATCGGTAACAATTAATCACAGCGCGCTTAAAATAACCAGTCAGGAAAAATACTTAATTCGGAAATTGTGATAAAAATCACAACTAAAATAGGCTGATTTAATAGAAATATTTTGCGGGGATTGCATTTTATTTTAAGTAAAATCAATTTGTTATTTTGATATTTATTGGTCTTAAAGTATTGTGAAAGGGCGGCTTTGTTTCTCAGCGAAGACTACGGCTATAAATATAAACAAAACAACTATATCGAATTGTAACTATATTGGCTTTGACCCGATCGCTATTTTTACGTTCTCTTATTTAGAGATAACCCATCTTAAGTTAATTATTATTAACTACATGAATATACTTAATATTATTTCCATTTTGGTTTATTTTGTGAGTTGTATCACATATTGAAATGTTACCGGTATCATGTTACTGGTAACGTGTTAGCATAAATCATACTACAGGCCTTCATTTTTTATTGAGATTCAGTTTATGGCGGGACAAAGCATAGTCATTATGGGCGTATCCGGTTGTGGAAAATCCAGCGTAGGTGCAGAACTGGCCAGACGGCTGGGGGCAAAACTCATTGACGGTGACGATTTACATCCTAAAGCCAATATTCAAAAGATGGCTGACGGTCACCCGCTGAACGATGATGACCGAGCTCCTTGGCTTGAACGTCTGAACGATGCGGCTTACAGCCTGCGGCATAAGAATGAAGTCGGCTTTATCGTATGTTCTTCCCTAAAGCGCAGGTACAGAGAATGCCTGCGTAAGGGAAACCCAGAGATGATTTTCCTGTACATGAAGGGAAATTTTGACGTGATTTTATCTCGCCTGAAGGCGAGAGCAGGGCACTACATGCCGACCGAGTTGCTGCAAAGCCAGTTTGATGCCCTAGAAGAGCCAGGCGTAGACGAGAAAGATGTGTTACACGTCGATATTAACGGCAGCTTTGATGATGTTGTAGAGCGCGGCATGGCAGCATTAAGCGAGGCTGGCGTAACGCCTCGCCGGAATCAGGCGGCTTAAATACTGCCGCCGGGTAGAAGCGTGAAGCCCAGATCGAGCATCTTGGGCGTGACTTCTTCTCCCTTGAGCCGAGCCAGCAGCCGCTGAGCGGCGATTTGGCCCATTTGCTCACGGGGCGTCAGGACGCTGGTCAGCTTAGGTTCCATAGACTGCCCGATATCATGGCCGTGGAAACCGGCAATGGCGATATCTTGAGGAATACGTAATCCCTGCCGCTGGCACTCAAAGGCAGCGCCGACGGCAATATCATCGTTGGTGCAGAATACGCTGTCAGTGTCAGGGTAGCGGCGTCTTGCTTCTTTAAGAAGCTCTCCCCCAAGGCTGTATGACGATGAACGATCGGTACAGATGCTGCGGGGTTCCAGATTAAATTCACGCATGGCTTGCTCATAACCCTGCATTCTTATAATGGTACGCTCATCGAGCCGAGCGCCGAGATAGACAGGATGCGAGTGACCATGTTGCAGTATCGTTTTGGTCATTTGATACGCCGCGTCGTGGTTGTTAAAGCCAACGGCGAGATCGATACAGGGGCTGGTGCTGTCCATGATTTCAACGACTGGAATGCCGGAGACTTCAATCATCTTCAGCGTGCGTTCTGTGTGAGTACGGTCAGACAAAATAAGACCGTCGATATTGTAGGACAGTAGCGACATGAGCCGCAGCTCTTCGCGCTCTGCGCTATAGCCGTAGTGAGCCAGCATCGTTTGATAGCCGTGCGAGTCCGTTACGCTTTCGATACCTCGCAGCACTTCGGCGAAAACCTGGTTGGTTAATGAAGGAAGCAGAACGCCTATTGCCTTACTGGTCGCGTTTGAGAGGATTTCTGGCGCCCGGTTAGGAATGTAGCCCAGTTCGTCAAGCGCTTCGGCGATTTTGTTGCGAAGCGCGGCAGAAACCTGTGATGAATCGCGCAGGTAGCGACTGATTGTCATTTTGGTTACGCCGACGCGATCGGCGACGTCTTGCAGGCTTGGTCTTTTTTTCTTCATTTTTCAACCAATTGAAGCGTCATGGAGAACGCTAGTTTAACAAAGAAATGCCCGTGCGGGTATGTTTGTCTTGATAAAGCCGACGCTATTGTTCGGTGCGGCTGTTTTCCATCATAGGGTAAATCGGCGCTAAACGCAGTGAGAGAACAGCGTTTGAATGAAATAAGTAGGCCTTCCATTTTTCTGGTTTGGTGCCTCTTTTCAGACCGACGTGACGATGAACGACGAAAGGCCTGTTGCTGTCAGCGTCATGAATACCGTTTTTCACTTATCCAGTAGCTGAATCGAGTAAACTCTCTTTTAAAAGCTATTGTTACCGGTATCATTTGCGTATATAGTGATTTTATGGCTGCAGTTAGGGCCTCTTTTATTACAGGTCCGCGACAGAGCCGGGCGGTTAAGGGAAATCGGCTTTCGCGGAAGCGTTTTATAACCTTCTTACTCACTCTATAACCTTCATCATAGAGAGGCGGAGCACCACATGAACCCTACCGTTGAGCGCGTAACGCAAAAAATTATTGCCCGTTCGAAAGAGAGCAGGGCGCGCTACTTGGCTAAAATAGACGCTGCGAAAGGAACGACGGTTCATCGCGCCCAACTATCGTGCGGCAATTTGGCTCACGGCTTTGCCGCCTGCTCGCCGGACGATAAAGCATCCTTAAAAAGCATGGTGAAAAGCAATATCGGCATTGTGACGTCTTACAACGATATGCTTTCTGCTCACCAGCCCTATGAACACTATCCGGATATCATCAAGCGTGCGCTGCATCAGGTCGGCGCGGTCGGCCAGGTTGCCGGAGGCGTACCCGCCATGTGCGACGGCGTGACGCAGGGGCAGGACGGCATGGAGCTTTCGTTGCTCAGTCGCGACCTGATCGCCATGTCTGCGGCGGTTGGGTTGTCCCACAATATGTTTGATGGAGCGCTGTTTCTCGGCGTTTGCGACAAAATCGTTCCTGGGCTGTTTATTGCTGCGATGGCCTTCGGCCACCTGCCCGCTGTTTTTGTGCCCGCGGGGCCGATGCGCACTGGGCTTTCCAATAAGGAAAAAGTGCGCATTCGCCAGCTGTATGCCGAGGGCAAAGTTGGGCGCGACGCGCTGCTGGAATCCGAAGCCGACTCTTATCACGGCGCCGGCACCTGCACGTTTTACGGCACCGCTAACTCAAACCAAATGGTAATGGAAGTGATGGGTATGCATCTTCCGGGCTCATCTTTCGTTTACCCTGATATTCCGCTGCGCGAGGCGCTAACGGAAGCCGCGGCGCGGCAGGTCACTCGCATGACAGAGAGTTCAGGTAATTACCTGCCAGCAGGGCGACTGGTGGATGAGAAAGTCATCGTGAACGGTATTGTTGCGCTGCTGGCGACCGGTGGTTCCACCAACCACACCATGCACTTGGTGGCGATGGCGAAAGCGGCGGGCATTATCATCACTTGGGACGACTTTTCCGAGCTGTCTGACGCGGTGCCGCTGCTGTGCCGCATCTATCCGAACGGGCCAAACGACATTAACTATTTTCAAGCTGCGGGCGGCGTGTCTCTACTGGTTCGCACGCTGCTTGACGGCGGCCTGCTGCATGAGGACGTTAACACCGTGGCGGGCTTTGGCCTTCGCCGCTATACCCAAGAGCCTTTCCTTGAGGACGGCAAGCTGGTGTACCGTGAGGGGCCGAAGGCGTCGTTAGACGCTGAAGTTATCGCTTCTATGGATACGCCTTTCTCCCCGCACGGCGGCACTAAGGTGCTGTCCGGCAATTTGGGGCGCGCAGTGATGAAGACTTCCGCCGTGCCAAAAGAGCGCCAAAAGATCGTTGCTCCGGCGGTGGTGTTCGACAGCCAGTACGATATTGACGCGGCGTTCAGTGCCGGTCTACTCGATCGTGACTGCGTTGTTGTTGTGCGCTTCCAAGGGCCGAAGGCACTGGGAATGCCGGAACTCCACAAGTTGATGCCGCCAATGGGCGTCCTGATGGATCGCGGCTACAACGTGGCGCTAGTGACTGACGGTCGGCTGTCCGGCGCGTCGGGGAAAGTGCCCGCGGCGATACACGTGACGCCGGAAGCTTACGTCGGTGGCCTGTTGGCGAAAGTGCGCGATGGCGATCTGATCGAGGTTGACGGCGTGAGTGGCAGTATCCGTCTGATGGTTGACGATGCTGAACTGCAACAGCGTCAGGCCGCAGTGCCCGATCTGACGGCCTCCCATGTTGGTACCGGCAGGGAGCTGTTCTCGGCGCTCCGTTTACAGATATCCGGAGCGGAAGAAGGGGCGAGCTGCTTTACGTTTTGAAATGTGTTCTGAAATGCGTTCTAAAAATAGAAAAAGGGATACTCTGTATCCCTTTTTTGTGACCCTTATCTACCATCACTAGGACGACGCGTTCTTCTTACGCAGCAGCCTCAGCGAGTTGGCAGTCACCAGCGCGGTAGCGCCAGAGTCGGCTAGCACAGCCAGCCACAGGCCAGTGAGCCCGAACAGGCTAGTGACGAGGAAGATAGCCTTCAGCCCCAGCGCAATGGTAATGTTCTGGCGGATCACGCTTCGCGTCGCGCGGGACAGTGAAATCATATCTGCCAGACCGATAAGGCGATTGTGAGTTAGCGCGGCGTCTGCTGTCTCCAGCGCGACGTCGGTTCCTCCTCCCATAGCAATACCGATAGTCGCCGTTTTCATGGCCGGAGCGTCGTTGATACCGTCACCCACCATAGCCGTCGGCTGGGTTTTATTCAGCGCGGCTACGGCAGTGACTTTATTTTCCGGCAGCAGCCCGGCTTCGTATTCGATGTTTAGCTCTTCGGCAATGGCCGCCGCCGCGCGCGGGTTGTCCCCGGTGAGCATCACGCCGTTAACGCCGAGCTGCCGCAGCGCATCAAGAGCGCTTTTTGCGTCTTCACGAAGCGTATCCCGCAGGGCAATCATACCGATGGCGATGTTGTTTTGCAGTGCGACGACGACGGTTTTCCCCTGCTCTTCCAACTGAAGAACGCGCTGCTGATGGCCGACGGAAAGGATTCCTTCTTTCAGCTTGGCAGGAGAACTTATCAACACCTCTGAACCATTTACGTTTCCCTGAACGCCCACGCCAGCGAGCGCCCGACGATCCTGTGCCTGAATATAGCTAACACCGCGCTCCTGTGCGTAGCGAACTATCGCCTGAGCCAGCGGGTGGTGCGACCCCGTTTCTACAGCGGCGGTCAGGGTAAGCAGTTTGTCCTCGGTGACATCGCTGAGCGTGACGACGTCCGTGACCATAGGTTTACCCTCTGTCAGCGTACCGGTCTTGTCGAAGGCGATTTGGCTGACTGCCCCTAACTGCTCAAGAGCCGCTCCCCCTTTGATGAGCGCTCCCCGGCGGGTTGCTGCCGCCAGTGCCGATGTGATGGCAGCAGGCGTTGAGATCACCAGCGCACAAGGGCAGCCGATAAGCAACAGCGTCAGGCCGCGATAGATCCAGGTTTCCCAAGGCTGACTAAAGAACAGGGGCGGTACGATCACCACTAGCAGGGCAAACAGCATGATGGCGGGAGTGTAGTAGCGGCTGAAGCGGTCAATAAAGCGCTCGATGGGGGCGCGGCGCTCTTCTGCCTCTTCTATTAGGGTCAGAATACGGTCGATAGCGTTGTTACCCGGCTCTGAAAGCACGGTCAGGCGAACGACGCTGTCGACGGCTAGGCTGCCCGCAGCCACTTTTTCACCGCGCAGCCGTTCAACGGGAATGGACTCTCCCGTCAAGGCGCTTTCGTCAAAGCTAGCGCCGCCGCTGAGCAGCGTGGCGTCTACCGGCAGGCGCGTGCCGGGGGCGATTTCTATTTCATCGCCGGGCCGCAGGCTGTCTGCGGTGACGACTTTGCGCTCACCGTTGGATAACAAAACGGCTTCGTCCGGCAGCAGCGCCATCAGGGAGGAAACCCCCTGACGAGCGCGGTTAGCGGCGTAGGACTCCAGCAGTTCGCCAATCATAAACAGCATCAACACCATGGCGGCTTCTTCCGTTGCGCCGATAAACAGCGCGCCGATGGCTGAGATACTCATCAGAGTTTCAATGGCGAAGGGCGTCCCGGAGCGGGTAAGGCGTATAGCCTGTAGCCCAATAGGGAAAAGGCCAACGAGCGTGGTGAGAATAAAGGCCAGCCTGCCGTAAACCGGAGAAAAGGACTCAATTCCCCAGCTCACCAAGATCATGACCGCCAGTGCGACAGGGAACAGATAGTCTTTAAAGCGTGACGGCTTGTCTGACTTGGCGCTTGGCGAGCCGGCTTCGGTTAGGGTGTAGCCCGCTTTTTTTACAGCCTGCTCAATGTGGGACGTTACACTGCGATTTGGGGTGTCGACAACCAGCTTTTCTGTCGCGAACAGAACCCGTGCGCGCGTAACTCCCTCAACCTGAGCGACGGCAGTTTCGACTTTTTTCGCACAGCTGGGGCAGTCCATACCGGAAATTTGCCACGTAAGGCGAACGTTTCCTTGAGAAACGGCTTCAAGCGGTTCTTGAGCTACAGAGCCCTGAGAACTACAGCAGCTTTCACCGTGATGGTGAGAGTGTTCCGATTCGTGCTGGTGGTCGTGTTGATGCTCGTGAGCGTCATGACTATTTTCATGTGAAGAGGCGCACTGCCCACCGCAGCAGCCCTGCTGTTCTTGGTTTGTGTGAGTGTGGTTACTCATAAATGGAACCCTCGGTTTTCATCTGATGAGATGACTCTACACTTTAGAGTCTACTCCAGAGTCAAGGATAAAGAATAAGAAAGTTTTTGGCTGTTTATTGTTCGTATGTAAACTTTATTTTTGTGGGAAGGGTGACGTGACTTGCCTATAATGGCGTAAATTCGTTGTTCACCGTTGAGTTGCTTTTTTATGCCGTCATTAATCGCGACAACCCTGCTTTGGGCTTTTTCTTTTAGCCTTATTGGCGTTTATCTGGCAGGGCAGGTCGATAGCTGGTTTGCCGTTTTTATTCGCGTAGCGTTGGCTTTTATCGTTTTTCTTCCTTTCTTACGCTTTAAAGGCGTGACGCTGCGCCAGATGCTGCTGTATATGAGCGTCGGCGCGCTGCAGCTGGGGCTAATGTACCTGTTCTACTACCATGCCTTTTTGTACCTCAGCGTGGCGGAAATACTACTGTTTACCATCATGACGCCGATTTACGTCACCCTTCTGTATGACATTCTGGCCGGAAATCGCCTGCGCTGGGGGTACATATTGAGTGCTCTACTGGCCGTTATCGGCGCGGCCGTTATTCGCTATAACCCACTAAGTGCACAGTTTTGGGTGGGGCTGGGGCTCATTCAGGGGGCTAACGTCTGTTTCGCTATCGGGCAGGTTGGCTATAAGCGGCTGATGGAGGTCTATCCAATGCCTCAGCGTAACGCATTTTCATGGTTTTACTTCGGTGCGTTGTGCGTTGCTGGGGTTGGCTGGCTGCTGTTTGGCGATGCGGGCAAGATGCCAACGACGTCTCTACAGTGGGGGATCCTGATTTGGCTGGGCGTTGGCGCCTCTGGCCTCGGCTACTTTATGTGGAACTACGGCGCAACGCAGGTGGACGCCGGAACGCTGGCCATTATGAACAATGCCCTTATCCCCGCAGGGCTGGTGGTCAACTTTGCCCTGTGGCAGCACGATGTCGACTGGCTCAGGCTGGTGATAGGGGGAGGCATTATCTTTGCTTCTCTCTGGGTGCATAAAAAGTGGGTAGTCTCTCGCGCTGCATTGGCCTAGGCCGCTTTTACAAACGGTAGCGTCGCCGAGTGCGCTTTGGCGACGCCTATAAAAGCCTCAACGGCAGGCTGCCGCTGTTCGCCGTCTCGAACCGCGGCATATAGCCGACGCCACAGCCCTTCTCCCAATGGTTTCGTCACGATAAGCCCCTGTCTTTCTGCATTCTCTACTGCCCAGTGTGGTAGGGCTGCTACCCCCATTCCCGCTGCAACCATTTGAATCAGCAGTAGCGTGTTGTCGACGCTCTTTAAGGTCGGCTGAACGCCCGCAGGCTGTAAAAATCGGTTCCAGACGTCGAGCCGCTGGCGCTGTACCGGATAGATAAGCAATGTCTCCTGCGCCAAGTCCTGCGGCTGCAAGTGGGGCGTCTGAGCTAGAGGATGATCGGGGGCGACCGCGAGCCTGACTTCAAAATCAAACAGTGCGCTGTAGTGCAGGTGAGCGCTTGGCTGAATGTCGGACGTCATGACGATGTCTAGCTCTCCCTGCTGGAGCGCGGGCTGAGGATCAAACATAACGCCGTTTTTGAAATCCAGCTCCACGTCAGGCCACTGCTGGCGAAAGGTGGTTAGCGCGGGAGTGAGCCACTGAATACAGCTGTGACACTCAATGGCCAGCCTCAGGCTTGCTTTTGTTGGCGTACTGCACGACTGCAATGCCTGCTGTACCAGAGGAATGACCTGATTAGCCAAGCCTAACAGGATATCCCCTTGGGCGGTGAAGCGAAGGGGCTGGCTTTTGCGAATAAAGAGCCGGTAGCCAAGGCGCTGTTCTATTTCGTTGAGCTGATGGGAAAGCGCCGACTGAGTCAGGTGCAGTGAAACAGCGGCAGCGGCCAGTGTGCCCGTCTGGTGCAGAGCCTGTAGCGTTTTCAGATGCTTTATTTCGATCATGAAAATCTTTCACCTCAGGTATGAATAAATTGCGCTTGTGGCAATTACCCTACCTGGTAATTATAGATGTGTAAACATCTAGATGGCTAAATGAGGCGAATATGACAGTTCTAAACCATACATTAGGGTTTCCGCGCATTGGCGCAGACCGAGAGTTAAAAAAGGCACTGGAGGGCTATTGGGGAGGTAGCGTTTCCCGTGAGAGTCTGCTTGAAACGGGCAAAGCGCTGCGCGCTCGCCACTGGAAGCAGCAGAGCGAGGCAGGGATAGACCTGCTGCCGGTTGGCGACTTTGCCTGGTACGATCATGTGTTAACGACCAGCCTGCTGCTGGGCAACGTGCCTGAAAGGCATCGCGATGGAAGCGCTGACATTGATACGCTGTTCCGTATCGCTCGCGGTCGGGCGCCTACGGGTGAACCCGTTGCGGCAGCGGAAATGACCAAGTGGTTCAACACTAACTATCACTATATCGTACCCGAGTTTACTGAAGGCCAAGGCTTCCAGCTTTCCTGGAATCAGCTGTTTGATGAGGTTGATGAAGCGATTGCGTTAGGGTATCGCGTGAAGCCAGTGCTGCTTGGCCCGTTAACCTACCTGTGGCTAGGCAAGGTCAAAGGGCACAGCTTCGACCGCTTAACGCTGTTGGAAGCCCTTGTTCCTGTTTATCAACAGATCTTAAAGAAACTGGCAGAACGAGGGATTGAGTGGGTACAGATTGATGAGCCGGCTCTCGTGCTGGACTTGCCGGAAGCGTGGTTAGCGGCCTATCAGCCGACCTATCGCGCGCTGAGCGGGAACGTCAAACTGCTGCTGACTACCTATTTTGACGGTGTAGAGCATCACTTGGAAACAGTGCGCCAGCTGCCAGTTCAGGGGCTTCACGTGGATTTAGTGGCGGGAAAAGACGACGCGAATCGCCTGCACGAAGCGCTGCCTGCTGACTGGGTATTTTCATTAGGGGTAATTAACGGGCGAAACGTTTGGCGCTCAGAGCTGGATTCGTGGTTCGATAAACTGCAGCCGCTGGTAGCGAAAAGAACGTGCTGGATAGCCAGCTCCTGCTCCCTGCTGCATAGCCCTATCGATCTGGATCGTGAAACGCGGCTGGATGATGAAGTGAAAGGCTGGTTTGCGTTTGCGCTACAAAAGTGTCGGGAAATTAGCCTGCTCTCCGAGGCGTTGAGCGATCCGGCAAGGGCCGATCGTCGCCAGAAGCTGGTGGAGTACAGTGCGCCTATTCACGCGCGCCGCGGCTCTTCTCGCGTGCACAATCCAGCGGTTGCTGAGCGTCTGGCTGGCATTAGACCACAGGACAGCCAGCGTCAAAGCCCATATTCGCGACGAGCCGAGATTCAAAGGGAAAAGTACCGACTGCCCGCGTGGCCGACGACGACAATCGGCTCCTTTCCGCAAACAACGGAAATCAGAACGCTGCGGCTGGATTTTAAACAGGGGCGCCTTGACGGCTCTAAGTACCGTACAGGTATCGCTGAACACATCCGTCAGGCGATTGTTGAACAGGAGCTGCTGGGGCTAGACGTGCTGGTTCACGGTGAAGCAGAGCGTAACGACATGGTAGAGTATTTTGGCGAGCGGCTGGACGGCTTTGCCTTTACGCAAAACGGCTGGGTGCAAAGCTACGGTTCTCGCTGCGTTAAGCCGCCGATTATTGTGGGTGATATCAGCCGCCCAGAGCCGATTACGGTTGAATGGGCGCGGTACGCTCAGTCCCTGACGGAAAAACCGGTGAAAGGCATGCTGACCGGCCCGGTTACCATTCTCTGCTGGTCTTTCCCGAGGGAAGACGTCGATCGTGAAGTTATAGCCAGACAGATTGCGCTGGCGCTCAGAGATGAAGTGCAAGATCTTCAGCAAGTCGGTATCGGTATTATTCAGATCGATGAACCAGCGCTGAGAGAGGGGCTACCGCTGAAAAGAGCGCAGTGGGACGAGTATCTTAACTGGGCGACAGAGGCCTTTCGCCTCAACGCGTCCGGCGTTCAGGATGAAACGCAGATCCATACTCACATGTGTTACTGCGAGTTTAACGACATTATGGACGCAATTACTGCGCTGGATGCCGACGTCATCACCATTGAAACGTCACGTTCTGACATGGAGCTGCTGGAGACGTTTGAAAGCTTCGAGTACCCCAATGAAATTGGCCCGGGCGTTTACGATATTCACTCGCCAAACGTGCCCACGGTAGAGTGGATTGAGGCGCTGCTGCGTAAGGCCTCACAGCGGATCCCGGCAGAGCGTTTGTGGGTAAACCCAGACTGTGGATTAAAAACGCGAGCCTGGCCAGAAACCCGACAGGCGTTAACCAACATGGTGCTGGCGGCTCGCCGACTGCGCGCTGAAGCATAGCGTTTGTTCTGTCTGAAAAGGGCGGCAAGGGAAACCTTCCGCCCTTTTTTATGTCGTGTTTACGTCGTGCTTTGGCGCGTGAATATCCTGATTTTATTGCGCGATTCGTCAGGCTGAGCGCTATCATGATAAGGTGAAAGAACGTCATCAGGCCTTGGGGGAATAATGGAAAAGTTTGCTGCGCTGTATTCATCGCATTTGGCCGTTTTACAGCACCGCGTTCGGGAAGTGCTGGAAAAAACGGGGCTGGAAGCGCTTCTGATCCATTCCGGTGAGCCGCTGGGCATTTTTATGGACGACAGAGACTATCCGTTTAAGGTTAATCCTCACTTTAAGGCCTGGGTGCCGGTGACGAATGTTCCTCACTCTTGGCTATGGGTTAACGGCGTCGACAGGCCGAGGCTCTGGTTCTATTCCCCCGTAGACTATTGGTACAGCGTCGAGCCTATGCCAGAAGGGTTTTGGACGCCGTTCATCGATATTTCCCCCTTGCGAAACGCCGATGATATCAACGGTGCTTTAAAGCAGCCGCTTAGCCGCACGGGCTATATCGGATCTTCGCCGTCAAGAGCCGTTCGACTAGGAATCGCTGAGGAAAATGCCAACCCCAAGGGCGCTATCGACTACTTTCACTTTTATCGCTCCTATAAGACGGATTACGAACTGGCCTGTATGCGTGAGGCTCAAAAAGTGGCGGTTGACGGGCATCGAGCCGCGCGCGATGCGTTTTATTCCGACATGAGCGAATTTGACATCAACCTTGCGTACCTGACAGCGACAGGGCATCGGGATGTCGATGTCCCCTATGACAACATTATTGCTCTCAATGAGCACGCTGCGGTGCTGCACTATACTCGGCTTGAGTCACGCCTGCCGGAGCGGGTCAACAGCTTTCTTATCGATGCCGGAGCAGAGTTTAACGGCTATGCAGCGGATTTAACGCGCACCTACGCCAGGGATAAAGAAAGCGACTTCGCCCATATGATTAAAGCGCTGAATGCCGAACAGCAGGCGCTGATTGCGACGCTCAAATCCGGCGTAAACTTTCTTGATTACCATCTTCAGATGCATCAGCGAATTGCCAAACTGCTGAAGCAGTTTGATATCGTTGTCGATCTGAGTGAAGAAGAGATTGTCAGCTCGGGCATCAGTCGAGCCTTCTTCCCGCACGGGCTCGGTCACCCGCTAGGGCTTCAGGTGCATGACGTGGGCGGTTTTATGCAGGATGCGATTGGAACCCATCGCGCGCCGCCTGCTGAGCATCCGGCACTGCGCTGTACTCGCGTGTTGGAGCCCGGAATGGTGATGACCATCGAGCCGGGGCTGTATTTTATTGATTCTTTACTGGCGCCTTGGCGCAGCGGCAGCCATGCCCGTCACCTCAACTGGGCGCGCATTGACGAATTGAGTCCGTATGGTGGTATCCGTATCGAGGATAACGTTGTTATCCGTAAAGACCGAATCGAAAACGTGACGCGGGATTTAAAGCTTGCCTGATGAAACCGTACCCCATCCCCGCTGAAACCGTCTCGTTTTGTGAAGAGATAAAAAAGAGTCGCTTTATGACCTACCTTGCTCGGGCGGAAGACGCCGACTCGGCCAAGAGGTTTATTCAACAGATGCGCGATGAGCACCCGGACGCTCGCCATCACTGCTGGGCGTTTGTTGCCGGTGCACCGGACGATTCCCAGCGCTTGGGCTTCTCCGATGACGGAGAGCCGTCAGGAACTGCGGGAAAACCGATGCTGGCACAGCTGATGGGCAGCGGCGTAGGGGAAATTGTTGCGGTAGGAGTACGCTATTACGGCGGCATTCTGTTAGGGACAGGGGGACTGGTTAAAGCCTATGGAAACGGTGTGCAGCAGGCACTGAAGCTTTTACCGACTCGCCTTATGGTTCCTCAAGAAGCCTATCAGCTGTCGTGTGAATACGCTCAGCTTGGCATGATAGAAACGCTGGTTGAGCAAGCGAGTGGAAAAGTGGTTGAAGCGCAATATGGCGCTAATATTCAACTAACACTGCTGTTACCTGCGGCAGATGCAGAGAAAGTTGCTAATAAGTTACGCGATGCGAGTCGGGGAACATTGCTTTTGTCTCCGGTTAAGTAATAATTCTCGGGTCTTTATTAAAACAAGGTTGTACCGGCATGCACTTTCGCACAATAACCCGCATCGTTGGGCTTTTGGTTATCCTCTTTTCCGGGTTGATGTTTATTCCTGGCATTGTGGCATTAATCTATCGCGACGGCGCCGGACGTGCATTCACGCAGACGTTCATTGTTA